>JBARBX010000408.1:0-3069 GCA_049793535.1 Steroidobacteraceae bacterium
GGCGTGCCTTCGGTTCTCAAGCTCTGGATTGACCAGATTGCGCGCGTGGGCAGGACCTTTTCCTACAGTGAGAAAGGGCCGAAGGGCCTGATCACCGGCAAGAAGGCAACCTTCATCATCGCAACGGTTGGGATCTACGACGCCCAGACGCGGATGGCCTCTTTCAATTTCGTGGAGCCGTATCTGCGGTCCGTATTTGGTTTTCTTGGCGTGACGGACGCGACCTTCCTTACGGCCGGCGGGACCGCTGTGCTAAATCAGGGGCAGGACCGGAAAATATTTCTCGCACCACACCTTCAAGCCGTGCAGACGCACGCGCAGACCTTCTAAGAGAGGACACTCATGAAAACTACTTCAATTGTTGCTCGCTATTTACTGGGCCTGATGTTTACGGTCTTTGGGTTGAATGGATTTCTCAACTTTATCCACCAGCCGCCGCCCACGAATCCGCTGGCGTTACAGTTTTTTGGCGCCATCGTCGCATCGCACTTTGCCGCGTTCTTCTTCGCGGGGCAGGTGCTCGGTGGGCTGTTGCTGCTCTTCGGCCGATTCGTGCCACTTGCGCTGACACTGCTGGCTGCGGAGCTCTACAACATCCTGGCGTTTCACCTGACGATGTCACAAGGCACCATCGTGCCGGCTCTGGTCGCTTGCGTGTTGTGGATTCTGGTTTTCCTGCAGTACCGCGAAAGTTTCAAGGGCATCTTCAGCGCGAAGGCTGCGACCCAGGCATAAATTGCGTCGCAGTATGAGAGGAACGGTACTTGCCTGCTGAGTAGTGCATGATCGGCGACAACGGCACTCGAATGGCGCAAGCGCCCGTTCAGTAAGCGTTTTGAGTGAACGTGGAATTGATTTCAGAAGGAGAAGACATGTCGCAACAACGCAGTATCAGTCGCGTGGTTAACGTCCCTCCAGCGGCACCTGGATTCGTCGGCCCGGGGCATCTAGCTGCGCCTGTCGTGTCTCCCGAAAACTTCGAGATGAACGATCCCTTCATCTTGTTGATGGACGATCATCTTGACATTGGCGACCGGCCAGTTGGTGGTCCTCACCCGCATGCAGGTTTTGAAACCGTGACGCTCATTCTCGACGGCGCGATCTTTGACCGCGATGAGGGCGGCACACTCAACGCTGGCGAAGTGCAGTGGATGACCGCGGGCAGCGGCATTATTCACAGCGAGGACGTCAGGACCAAAGGAAAGGTCCGCCTGCTTCAGCTATGGCTTACTTTACCTAAGAACAAACGGTGGATTGCCCCCGATTTTCAAACGATTAATGTCAATGAGGTTCCGGTGCGCCGCGAAAACGGCGCTGAGATCCGAGTTTATAGCGGTTCCTCCGTCGGCCTTCAGTCGGGCACGCGAAACCATGTATCAGTCACAATGGTCGAGATCAATTTAGAGCCAAACACCTCTGCCGAATTGGACATTCCTGCGTCCTACAACGGCTTTGCATTTGTGATTGATGGTTCGGTTCAAATCGGCGACACCGCGCTGAACAGTGGGCAGGTCGGCTGGCTCGATCACCCGACTGACGGCGGTACGAGCGTGTTGCGTGTGCTCGCCAGCGAGTCCGGAGCGCGGCTGGTGTTATATGCGGGACAACCCCAAGGAGACCCAATCGTATCCTATGGCCCATTTATAGGAGACTCGAAGCAGGACATTGCCAGACTCTTTGCCGAGTATCAGTCGGGAAGATTTCCCCTCCTTAGCGAATTGAAAAAGCAGCAGGTCTAACTTTTCGACGTTCCTCTGCTTCGCCAGCCTTATGCATCGCGTGACTACGTGTCGAGAAGCGTGCCCAACACCTCAGGCCACCGGTTTTCGAAGTCGACGTCCCGTTGCAGCCCACGATCCAGCAAAGTTCCGATTCGCTGTTGTGCTTCAGGCCACGTCAGCGCGGTCTCAAAAGAAGTGATAGCGGCGAGGAGTTGGTCAGAGGATGGCAAAGAAACCTGGTTGACGAGTCCCTTCGCCGCCGCGATTGCACGGTGGTCGAAGGAGGCGATGCGGCGAGCGAGCGCGTCGACAAAGCCGTCGAGTTCGATGTCTGGAAGGGCCCGGTTCACGTATCCGTATCGCTCCGCCGTATCGCCGTCGAAGTCGTTCGCACCGAGAACGATTTCGAGCGCCCGGCCCCGACCGACCAGATGTGGAAGACGTTCCGCACCACCGCCGCCGGGATGCAGTCCCACTCCGACTTCGGGTTGGCCGAGTCTCGTATTTTCGCGCGATGCGAAGCGCATGTCGCAGGCGAGGACGAACTCGCTGCTCACGCCCCGGACACAGCCTCGGATCTTCGCGATGCTGACCACCGGGGACTTGGTGAGACGAACGAACGTATCCATCAGGATCGGGAGGCCCGAAGCCCCGACAGCAGTCATGATGTTCCCTATCTTCCCGGTCAAATCAAAGTGGGCAAGGTAAAACTCGGGGTTCGCGCTTTCGAATACGACGACACGCAGGCTCGGGCTGGCGTCCATTCGCGCGAGCAGATCCTGTAGCGCTTCGAATATGCTGGCGTCTACGATGTTGAAAGGCGGGTAGTCGAACACAACCCTCCAGTACGCAGGCGTTCCCTCGATGACGCGCACAGGCGCTGCTGATTCAGTCATAATTCGCTCCCTGCTTCGACCACGATTGAGCACAAGCGTGTGCTCACGCTATCCTTTTCACAGAAACAGATGCGCGACCATCTCAGAAACTTGGGCATCTCAGCCTGCAGCACTCCGTAAGAGATCCTCGACTTTGCTATCCAAATCCCGGGCGACGTCTAGCGCGTCGCGATTTCCATATGGAGCCAGAAGGCTCGTCATCCTGTCATATGACAAATGCACGCCATCGGCGCGCTCATCCACCAGGACCGTAACCGGCGCGTAAGAGCCCGCGTCCGGAACATGCTTCGCCATTTCCTTCATGATGAGAGGGTTGCCGATGAGGAAGCGGATGATTCGAGGTGTGTCTTGACCCGTTTCCTTCTGCAAAACTGCACCTTGATCAACCTGCGTAAACAGCATCAGTCCTGCTTTGCTCAAGCCTTTCTCGACTGCGCTTTTCAGCTCGGCAA
>JBARBX010000409.1:0-6971 GCA_049793535.1 Steroidobacteraceae bacterium
GCCCGGGCCCGGGCGCGGCTCGCGCAAATGCGCGCGCTGCCGCGTGAAGAGGATGTCTGCATAGCGATACTGAAAGAACACAAAGTGGCGCTCGACCCACCGGAGGTGCACCCATGATCGACTTGTACTACTGGCCGACGCCCAACGGCCACAAGATCACGCTGTTTCTGGAAGAGGCCGCCATGCCGTATACCATCGTTCCGGTGAACATCGGCAAGGGCGAACAATTCCGGCCGGAGTTCCTGGCCATCTCGCCGAACAACCGCATGCCCGCCATCGTCGACCACGCGCCGATGGAGCGCGGCGCGCCAATCTCCGTGTTCGAGTCCGGCGCGATACTGCTGTATCTGGCGGAGAAGAGCGCGGCATTCCTGCCAAAGGATTTGCGCGGCCGGGTCGAGGCGATGCAATGGCTGTTCTGGCAGATCGGCGGGTTGGGCCCCATGGCCGGCCAGAATCATCATTTTTCGCGGTACGCGCCCGAGAAGCTGCCGTATGCCATCGAGCGCTACGTCAACGAAACCAACCGGCTCTACGGCGTGCTCAACAAACGGCTGGCCGACCGCGAGTTCATCGCCGGCGCCTACTCCATCGCAGATATGGCCGCCTACCCCTGGATCGTGCCGCATGAGGCGCAGGGCCAAAACTTGAGCGACTTTCCGCATCTTTTGCGCTGGTTCGAAGCCATCAAGAGCAGGCCGGCGACATTGCGCGCCTACGAGCGCGGCGCGGCGATCAACTCCAATCCCACGGTCAACGAAGAATCGCGAAAGATTCTGTTCGGTCAGACGGCAGCGACCATCGGCAAGGCATAGTCTATGGCCGGTCGTGCGACTTGAGCCATGCGAGTATGTAGGACACCTTGGCGATGAGCAGGCTGGGCCGCGCCGAGATATCGTGCGAGGCGTTCGGCACCCGGACCAGGGCCGTATCGACCTTGCGCAACTTGAGCGCTTCGTAGAATTGTTCGGCTTCGGTCGAGGGCGTGCGGTAGTCCGCTTCGCCCGTCATCAGCATGGTGGGCGTATGCACGTTGCCCACGTACGCAAGCGGCGATCGCTTCCAATAGGCCTGCACGTCATCCCACGGAAATCCCTCGAACCAGTAACGATAAAAGTAATTGGTCATGTCGGCGGTCAGTACGAAGCTGGCCCAATTGATCACGGGCTTCACCACGACGGCGGCCCGGAACCGATCGGTGTGGCCCACGATCCAGGCGGTGAGCACGCCGCCCCCGCTGCCTCCGGTGACGAACAGCCGCTGCGGATCCACATAGCCCCGCGCCAATACGGCGTCGACGCCGGACATGAGGTCGCCGTAGTCGTTGTCCGGATAGTCGTGGTGAATCAGATCGGCGAACTGCTCGCCGTAACCCGTGCTGCCGCGCGGATTCAAGTACAGCACCACATAGCCGGCCGCGGCGTATAGCTGAATTTCGGCGGCGAAGCTCGGCCCGTAACTCGCAAAGGGACCGCCGTGTATTTCGAGCAGCAAGGGGTACTTCTTGGCGGCATCGAAACCCGGGGGCTTCACGATCCATCCCTGGATGCGGCGATGGTCGACCGATGAGTCGAAGGAGATTTCCTCGAGCGCGCCCAAGGTTCTCTCCTGGAACAAGGGCTCGCTGAGCGCGGTAAGAGTCGCGATATCCCGCGGTGAAGTACCGGTGGCCAGCGCCGGCGGGGCGAGCGGCGCGGCTTTGGTGTACGCGAACCTGGCGGTTCGGCCGGCGGCGACGGAAAACGAGCCGCCGGAATACGGCCGCGTCACATCGTTGCCGCCCACATCGTCGGCCAGGATGGTTATCTTGCCCGCCAGGTCGATGGCAGCGATCTTGGTCGAGCCGCGGTCGTCGTATTGAAACATCAGCCGGCCGTCTGCGCTCCAGTGCGGATCCTCGTCATCGCAGTCGAGAGCGGGAGTGAGCGATCGCGAGTGGCTGCCGTCGCTGTCCATCACGTACAACTGAGTCGCCTGGTAGCCCAGCCTTTTGTCGTCGAACCCGAGATAGGCGATGTGCTTGCCGTCGGGAGAAACCACGGGGTGGTGATCGGGGCCGCGGCGGTCGGTGAGCGCATGAATGGAATCGTCCGAGAGATCCACCCGGTAGATTTCGGTGTCCAGAGGCTCGTAGTCCGCATCGGCCCGTCGATTGGCGGTGATCAGGACACTCTTGCCATCCGCCGTGAACGCCGGGGTGCCCGCATGGTCATAATCACCGTGCGTGAGCTGGCGAACCGCGCCGCCGTCGGCGCCAATGATGAATAGCTGGCTGAATACGTTCGGCAGATAGCCTTCGCCGTCGACCCGGAACACCATCCGGTCGATGAGCTTGGGAGGTTCCGCCCACTTGGCGCCCTTCGGGGCGTCCGGCAATTCCACTCGCAGAGGCTTGCGCTCGGCGGGGACCGGCATGGTAAAGCTAAGCCGGCGGCCGTCGGGCGACCAGGCCAGGCCCGCGGGCGACTCGGTGAAATTGCTGATGGACGCGGTGGCGCCGCTGCCGACCCAGTACACGAACAACTGGGTCGAGCCGTCCGCCTCGTTCCCCAGGTACGCGATGCGCGTGCCGTCCGGCGACCAGCGAGGCGCAGCGCTCGATCCCGCGCTCGACAGCGGCCGCGAATTCGCACCGTCGCTCCCGACCAGCCACACGACGCCGCGGGAATGATCCGTCTTGATGTCGAAACTCTTACGCACGTAGGCAATGCTGCGGCCGTCGGGCGAAACCTGGGGATCGCTCACCCACTGCAAGTCGAAGACGTCGAGCGGTTGCAATGGGGGCTTCACGGTTTGCGCAAACCCGGGCGCCAGCAGCGTGAACAGGAACAGGGCCCCAATGCCCGACGCAGGTCGTTCATTCATTCTGATTTCCTCGCGGTTGTCACCCAGCAGCGGCGTTGATGCTCATCGACAATCCCCACGGCCTGCATGAATGCATAGCAAATGGTCGATCCGACGAAACGAAAGCCCCGTTGCTTCAAGTCCTTGCTCATGGCGTCGCTGTGAGCGCTGGATTGGGGAATGTCCCCCAAGGTCAGGGGGCGGCGGCGTTGCGTCCGGCCGCCGGTGAACTGCCATATATAGTCGTCGAAGGAGCCCAAGGACGCGCGGACCTCAAGGTACGCCTTGGCGTTGCCGATGAATGCATCCACCTTGAGGCGATTTCTGACGATACCGGGGTCGAGCAGGAGGCGCCGGCGCTTGGCGGCGTTGTAGCGGGCCATTTTCTCGGCGTCGAAACCATCGAAGGCTGCACAGTAGGTTGCGCGCTTGCGCAAGATGGTGAGCCAGCTCAAGCCCGCTTGCGCACCCTCCAGACAGAGCATCTCGAACAGCTTGGTGTCATCGTGCAGAGGCCGGCCCCACTCGGTGTCGTGATAGGCCACGTACAGAGAGTCCGCGGGGCACCATGCGCAGCGGCGTTTGCCGTCGGCATGAGGCTGCGCTTCCAGTTTTCGCCGGTTAGATTCACTCACCATCGCGTGCGGGAATTCAGCCGTGCAGGCGCACGGCGTGGCGGTCCTTGTATACCAACTCGATCCGGTCGACTCCGCGGGTGCGACGTGCCGCGCTGCGGATTTCGTGCATGAGCTTGAGCAGCACGCGGGTGTTGATTTCCGGCGTCAGGCTGAGGTGCGGCTCTACCCCGAGATGCAGCACGGCAAATCGCTCATGCGCCGAGCGCACGAAGACCGCTACCCCGACGGGTCTGCCCAACTCCGATATTGCAAACAGGGTCTGCACCCCGGCGATGTCGCCCACGCGGACGCGCAAGGCGCCGTCCTGCTCATAGATCTCCGGCACTCCATACGTTTCTATGGACTGTTGGATGCCGACTCGCACCCGGTGTTGATTGACGTTGAAGAACAGCAATTGCTCGAGTGCGGCACGCTGGTCCACCGGCAATTTCGACGTGATCCCTATTGAACCGCTCAATGCTCTCCCCGCCATGAGCGTCTGCGCCCTTTCAATGAGTGTCCAGTCACAGAATTAACTTGACGCAGTGCAACAGACATTGTCTGCGCCTTAAGACTCCGTATCGTATAGCGTCGCCCGTGGAATGACACTAGGCTCAAGGCCAAGCGTCAAATCGGTTGCTGCAATGCGGTAGGAAATTTGATGAAAGGGGCAACCCATGCTAGCTCCTGAGGATGAAGAGGGCAGCACACTAGATGCGTTGCGGTTCAGTCTCGCGAGCGACATCGTCGAGCTCGTGGTCCTGACCGCGGACGAGATATTCCTGCAGACTCTGCGAGAAGCAGTGGGCGGCGCAAGGCGCCTATGGCACGTTCCCTCGGGCGATAAAGTCAGCGATCTGCTGGTCGCCGGCGAAGTGGGCATCCTGGTTCTCGACGTACAAGCGCTGGCCGAAGCCCCGGCCGTGTTCATCGGACAGATCAACCGGCAGTTCCCCCACCTCGTCGTCGTGGTTGCCGCCAACCGCGACGCGGAAATCTCGCTCGCCGGTTTGATCAGCGCCGGTACTGTCTATCGATTCATCCACAAGCCCATGTCGCCCGGCCGAGCCAAGCTGTTCGCGGACGCCGCCGTCAAGAGATATGACGAACAGCGCAGGCGCACGGCCGCAGATCCGCCGCTGCGCAGTTCGCGATCGAACCCTGGAGTGCTGGCCGGCGGCGCGATCGGTGCCTTTGGGATCATCGTCGCCATCGCATGGGCGGTGTACCGGGGCGGCGACACCGGCACCGGCGCGGACCGTCCGAGCCGTCTCGCACATGCGCCCTCCGCCGAATCTCCGCTGCTGACCGCCGCCGCCGCCGCGCTCGCGGCCAATCGCCTGACCGAACCCGCCGGCGACAATGCGCTGCAGCTTTATCTTCAGGCTCTCACCGCCAACTCCGCCGACCCCATCGCCCGTGCCGGCGTTGCGGAGGTGCGCGAGCGCCTGCTGGCCAGGGCGGAAAACGCCTTGCTCGAAGAGCGCCTCGACGAGGCGGCGGCCGCGATCGAGGCGGCGCAAAAGTCGGGCGTCGAAAGCGGGCGCATTGCATTTCTGACGGCGCAGCTCGCGAGATCCCGGGAGCGGCTCAAGGCGGCGCAAGCCGCGGCCCGCGCCCGCAGCACGCCCGCTGAGGATAAGGTGTCGCCGCTGCTCGACCTTGCGGCGCAACGCGTCAGAGATGCACAGCTCATCGAGCCGGAGAACGACAGCGCTCTCTTTTACGTGCAGGAGGCCTTGCAGCTCGATCCCGCGAGCGTCGCCGCGCATGAAGCGCAAGCTGCGCTCACCGCCAGACTGCTCGCGGAAGGGCGCGCAGCCATCGATCGGCGCGATTTCACGCACGCGGCCGGCTGGATCGAAGCGGCCAAAGGCAAGGCAGCCGCGGCCGACATCGCGGCTGCGGAAATTTCGCTCGCCGCCGCGCGCCGGCAAGCGGACACCGACGCCTGGAATTCGCTGCTCAAGAACGCCACCGATCGATTGCAGCAGGATCGACTCATCGAACCGGCGGACGACAGTGCTAAATACTACCTGCTGACATTGCGCAGCCTGGATCCCGGCAACCCCGGCCTCGCCGCCGGAATTTCCGATCTGGGAACGCGGCTGGTGGTCAAGGCGCGCCGTGCCATCGGCCTGGCGCAGTACGATGCCGCTCATAGCTGGCTGGATGAAGCCGCCGCGATCGGCGTTGCGTCGCCGGACTACAATTTGGCGCGCCACGATCTGGACGTCGCTCTCGCTGCTCAACGGTTTCTGGCGAACGTCGTCGCCGCGGGCGAACTCACTCTGGTCAAGTCGGTCACGCCGAAGTATCCGCCGAAGGCCGAATCGAGCAAGGTGCAGGGATGGGTGGAGCTGGATTTCACCGTTGCCGAGAGCGGCGATGTGAAAGATATCGCCATCCACGCCGCGAGCGTTCCCGGGGTGTTCGAGGACGCCGCGACCTCCGCCCTGTTGCAATGGCGTTACAAGCCGGTGATTCGCGACTCCAAGGCAGTGCCGCAACGGGCACGCATCCGCATCCGCTTCGCCCTCGCCACGTAAGGTTTAGGCCGCCGAATTGCGGGCAAGCCCGGCCGACACCGACTCCTGCGTCAGCGCACCGATCTCGGCCCCGATCCGCAGATCGTCGACCGGGCCGAATGCGTGCTTGCGCACCAGCCCGTGTCGATCGATCAGGACGATGCTGGGAGTGCCGCGCATCTTGTACCGATCCATGGTGTGCGGAATCGGACTCGACGGATTCGGCTGATCGAGCGCAATGGGAAACTTCAGGCGATATTCCTTGATGAAGGCCTTGATCACCGCCGCATTGAGCGCGTCGTGGTGTTCGAATGTGGCATGCAGGCCTATGACGGTCACGTCCTTCGGTTCGAAGGTTTCGTAGATTCTCTGGGCCTGGGGAATGCCGACGCCGACCGAGTTCGGGCACAGCGCTTGGAAGGCCGCGAGCACGACCACCCGGCCGCGCAATCCTGAAAGCAGCAGCGGCCGATCGGTGTTGAACCAGGTCTGCACGAGAAATTCGGGCGCGTAAGTTGTAGTTGTCATGAATGGCGCGAGCGCCGCCGGCCGGCGGCGCCTTCTTCCTTCGTCGTTATTCGTTGGGACGGGCTATTGTGTGCCCGAAGCGCGTATCAATTACAAGAGGGACGAAGAAAGCGGCGAAATCCTTGCGATTTCCGCGACGATGAGTTAGGCGCCTCTGTGACGGGCTACTAGGGCGCGGAATTTACTGTGGCGGGTCTCGTTCGCGCTGCTTGCGCTCGGCGATTTCCTGACGATCGACGGCAACGTTGCGCGGCGCCTTGATGCCGATGCGAACCTGCAATCCATTCACCGCCATGACGGTCACCTCGACGTCGTCGCCGATGCGCAAGGTCTCTCCGGTGCGCCGGGTGAGTATCAGCATAAAGTGCTCCCAATCGAAGGGAGCATTGACGCATGCCGCCCGGAGGCCTCGCCATTGCCGGTTTTCTGCAAGCGGATGTAGGACTGCGCTGAC
>JBARBX010000410.1:0-2019 GCA_049793535.1 Steroidobacteraceae bacterium
CGCAGTGGCAACGTCAAGAGGCGATGACGACAGCCTCCGAGGAGCACAAAAGCAATGATGCGATCGAAATCGTTCAGAATTGCGCTCGTACTCGTATTTTTGGCGCTGCCATTTCTATTACTACATGCAGCGGACTCGAGCGCTCTTGACCTACCTGGGGACCGTGCATTTCCCGAAAGCATCACCTCAACGTCGGATGGCACGATCTATGTGGGAAACATCGCCGAGGGCGGCATCCTTCGGATAACGGGCGGCAAGGCGGAGGCGTGGATTGCTCCTGGGGCTTTCGGTAGCCATAGGATCTACGGCGTATTCGCCGACGAGAAATCCGGAACCCTATGGGCATGTTCCAATGATTTGGGAGGACATGACGGAAGTGCACTCAAGGGATTCGATCTAAAGACCGGCGAGGGAAAGGTGAGCTACCCGTTCCCGCCGGGACGTGCAGAGTGCAACGATATTGCGATTGGCAAAGACGGTGCGGTGTACGTTTCCGACACCGGCGCACCCCGAGTCCTCAGGCTTGCGCCCGGCTCTCAAGCGCTTGAAGTATGGGTAACCGACCCGCGATTCGATCAAAGGGGTAACGATACTGACGGTATTGCTTTTGGCGGCGACGGTCAACTCTACGTCAACACGCTTGGCGACAGCCACCTCTATCGTATTCCGCTGGAAGGCGATAAGCCCGGAACCGTTACTCAGCTGCAAACTTCTCGCCCGATTGTGGCCACCGACGGGATGCGGCATGAAAAGGATAACCAGTTCCTGATGGTTGAGGGCGTTGGGCGACTGGACCGCGTCGTCATCGATGGAGACAACGCGTCCGTGACGACCCTCCGGGAAGGACTGAATGAGCCGACAGCAGTTGCTGTGGTCGGCCAAACTGCCTGGGTTTCGGAAGGCCAACTGTCCTATCTTTTCGATCGTTCCAAGCGCGGGCAGCAGCCGAATCTGCCTTTCCATCTTCAGGCGGTGTCTCTGGGGGCTGGCTCGGGTGCCGCCCATTCGCCAGCTCCCGGAGCGACGATGACTGCAACTCCGGTGGTATCACCTGACGCCGGCTGCAACGGAGAGAAAGTCGGCATCACTCTGCCGTCAGGTTTTTGCGCAACGATTTTCGCTGACGGTGTCGGCCATGCCCGGCATATGGCCTTCGCTCCGGACGGCACGCTTTATGTGAACACCTGGAGCGGGGTCTATTACCCGCATGATAAGCCCCGCGAAGGTGGTTTCTTGGTTGCCCTTCGAGACACGAAAGGCATGGGTCACGCCGATGTCAATCAACGTTTTGGACCCGGCGTGGAGCAGGGATCGCCCGGTGGCACGGGCATCGCGGTCCATAAGGGTTGGCTATACTTCGAAATGGGCGACAAAATCGCCCGCTACAAGACGACCCCGGGCCAGATGATTCCGCAGGGTGATCCGGAAGTGATCGTTTCGGGATTGCCCCTCGCGGGCGAGCATCCGATGCACCAATTTATCATCGACGATAAGGATAACCTGTTCATTAACGTCGGAGCGTTCTCCAATGCTTGCGAACACAAGCTGGGTGAACCTCTTTCGCCCGGATACGACCCCTGTACTGAACTGGAGACTCGCGCGGGCGTCTGGCGCTATAGCGCCACCAAGACGGGACAGACATTCTCGCCAGCGGAGCGCTATGTGACAGGTATGCGCAATGGCGGAGGCATGCAACTGGATAAGAGCGGACGCCTCCTGATGACCCAGCACGGCCGCGACCGGCTTTCCCAAAGCTTCAAGGACATCTACACACCGGAACAAGGTCCCGAGCTTCCCGCCGAGGAGCTACTGGTGATCAAACAGGGAGCCGACTACGGCTGGCCCTACTGCTACTATGACGGCTTCCAGCAGAAGTTAGTCTTGGCGCCCGAATATGGCGGCGACGGCAAGACGGTCGGCCGGTGCGCTGAGAAGGTCACCCCAATCGCCTTCTATCCGGCACACTGGGCACCTAATGACCTGCTCCTTTATTACGGCACCAGCTTCCCGAGTCCATAC
>JBARBX010000411.1:0-1797 GCA_049793535.1 Steroidobacteraceae bacterium
GGGCTGACCTCATCGCTGTTCGGTCCTGCCCTGCGCTTGGGTCAGGCACTGCGGCCGCTGCTGCCGGCCTCCATCAAGAAGCACCTGCCGCCGGCCGCCCCCGCACGTGCGGCTTCGACCGCCGCGCATCGACGCCGGGTGCTGATGCTGCAAGGCTGCGTGCAGCCCTCGATGATGCCCCGCATCGATGCCGCCGCGGTGCGGGTGCTCGATGCGGCGGGTATCGGCACCATGTACGCGGGCGCCGCCGGCTGCTGCGGAGCTCTGCGCACGCACCTCGGCGACCACGAGGGTGGATTGGCCGACATGCGGCGCAACATCGATGCGTGGAGCCCGTCGGTGGAGGCGGGGGAGGTCGAGGCGATCGTGACATCCGCCACGGCCTGCAGTCTTGCGATCAAGGAATACGGACATGCGCTGTCCGGCGACCCAGCCTATGCCGAGAGAGCGGCGCGCATCAGCGCACTGGCGAGCGATCTGAGCGAGTACCTGCCGGACCTCGTCACCGCGCTTCGGGACCGGCTGCGTCCCGATGCAGGCGAACGATTGGCCTTGCACTCACCCTGCACTTTGCAGCACGGCCAAGGGTTGCGCGGCGGCATCGAGACGCATCTGCGGACGCTGGGTTTCGATGTGCGCACCGCTGCGGCCGAGGACCATTTGTGCTGCGGCTCTGCGGGCACCTATTCGGTATTGCAGCCGGAGCTGGCGCAGCGCTTGCGCGACCGCAAGCTTAGGCATCTCACGGAGCTCGAGCCGCAGTGCGTCGTGTCGGCCAACATGGGCTGCATCCAGCACTTGCAGTCGGGGACCAGCACCCCGGTGAAGCACTGGATCGAGGTGCTGGACGCGGTGCTCGACCTGGAGGCGACGCTACCGGCGTGAGCGCTCACGTCCTTCGCGCACGATCGTAACCAGATCGTCCGTGGGGAGACCGAGCTTGACGCCCGGAACATCCAGGGGCGATGCCTTGGATTTCGGCGCCGGTAGAATTCGAAAAACCGCTCCGTCGCGCCGACGAATCTCGACGGCGCCATAGCGTTCGGCCTCTTCTAGAACCGAGGCAAAATTCTCTCGCGCTTCCGAATACGTATACGCCTTCATGAGTTGCCGACCTCCAATACCTCGACCTTCAGACTTCTGGCTCTCTCCAACAGCCCCTCATCCAGACTCAATAGGGGCGCCCTTTGATTGATGGCGCAGGCTATGACGTAGGCGTCATACGCATAGATATTCAATTGCCATGACAGCTCCACCGCTTGTTTGAGCGGAACGTCCACAAATCGAACCGGAATGCCGCCGTACGCGTCCAGGAACTTCAGCGCTACATCCAGCTCGATAGCTTTGCGCTTGAACATTGCCGAAAGGGCATTTCCAACCTCCCAATGCACGGAGGAGGGCGCCACCAGGGTGGCGCCCTTCGTCAGCCGAATCAGCTCCGCTCTCTCCGGTTGCAGTCCAACGACCGCCAATAGGGCGGATGTATCAATGATCAGCTCCATATCGATCGGTTTTCCCGTAACCTGTACAATTGTACAAGACATGGTATCATAACTGCAATGTGTCTGGTACTGGTCGTCTGGAAGGTACATCCGCTGTACCCCTGCGTGATCGCCGCAAATCGCGACGAATTCCACGCGCGCCCGACAGCCGCCGCCGATTGGTGGCCGGATCTTCCGCAAATACTCGCTGGACGGGACTTGCAGGCCGGCGGCACTTGGCTGGGGCTCACGCGCGGCGGCCGGTTCGCGGCGCTCACCAATTACCGCGATCCCGAGCAGCGGCGCGCGGAGGCGC
>JBARBX010000412.1:0-4148 GCA_049793535.1 Steroidobacteraceae bacterium
ACTCGGGGGAAGATCTTGCCGATTCGTTGTTGGAACTTACGGACAGATGGGAAAGGCCCCCGGAGGGCTGAACGATGCCGCTGGCGTACGATCCGAGTCGCACCGCGCTGTATCACCCGGAGCGGCGCGACACGCTGTTCGTGAACGGGCAAACCTATTCTCCGCTTCAGCTCGCGGTCGAGGCCGCGCGACTCGCCTACTATCGAGCGGAGGTATCTGCCAGCGAGCGAACCCGGCTGACGGACGCGTTGGCGCGGGTGGGATTTGCCGATCTCGCCCTGTTTGCCGACTCCAAGAGCGGCGCTGCGGGCTTTGCCGCGCGCCGCAGCACCGATGGGGCGACACTGCTGTCGTTTCGAGGGACGCAGCCCGATAACTATGAGGACTTGATTGCGGATCTTCGAGTCAACCTGGTGGCATGGCCGGAGTCTGCCGGGCGCGTGCATGATGGATTCGCCGTTGCTGTCCGCGCGCTTCGGCCACAGATACTCGAATGGATCGCGGGCGCGAAACCGCAGCTCAACAAGTTGATTCTGACCGGTCATAGTTTGGGCGCGGCGATGGCGACGCTCGCGGCATCGATTTGGCGGCCGGCGTGGCTGGTGACGATTGGGTCGCCGCGAACCGGGACTGCGGCATTCGTTGACACCGTGAACGCGACCTACAGCATGCGGTTGGTCGACTGTTGTGATGCGGTCACGGAAGTGCCGCCGGCCATCGGCGGCTATGTGCACATCAAGGACTACAAGTACCTGACTCGGGACGCGGGAATCGTCGAGAATCCGGAGCCGGCGTTCGTCAAATCCGATCGCTCACAGGCGCGCGCCGACTACCTTCGCCAATATTCCGGGCAACTTGAGCGCAATGTGCCGGTGCGCGGTCTAGCCGATCACGCGCCCATCAACTACGCACGGACCATGTTCTGAGTTTCTCCCGGGCCGAGCGAGTTCTCATTTCAGTCGACTGGTCATCCATGCCACCCACCGCCGATACACGTCGGTGGTGCGCACGATGTCCTTCGGAAAATGCGTGTCAACCGGATATGCATAGAACTCCGTTTCAACACCGGCATCGCGCAGCGCGTGGTACCACTCATAGCTATTCACCAGTGGCACGTTGGGGTCGCCCACATCGCCCATGACCAGAGTCGGGGCGGTCACGTGGTGCGCAAAGGCGATCGGTGACTGCGCGCGCCAGATGTCGTGGTATTTTGCCGTCCACGGCGATCCGCCGAAGTAATACGCGTCGCCTTGTTGGTAGTAGGCAACGGTGTAATCCATCACCCAATCGGTCAGCGCCGCGCCCGCCACGGCGGCCTTCCACACGGCATAGTGTCCCGTGAGCCAGGCTGTCATGTAGCCGCCATAGGACCAACCGCTCACGCCGATGCGTTGCTGATCGGCAATGCCGAGTTTCTCCACCGCGGCCACGCCCGCCATCACGTCCTTGCCGGGACCGGCGCCCGTATCGCGGAAAATGGCGTGCTGATACGCATCGCCTCGATTCGTGCTGCCCCGATAATTGGGCTGGAACACGATGAATCCCGCCGCCGCCAGCAACTGCGACAGAGAGGAGAATCTCACGGTGGATGCGGATTCCGGGCCCCCATGGATCATCAGCACCAGCGGGTATTTCCGCCCGCGCTGGTATGCCGCCGGATAGGTCAATACCCCATCCTCCGTGAAACCATTCGGTCCCTGCCACACCAGAGGTTCGGTATGCCCGAGTCTGAGGCCGTCGACAAAAGCGTTCACATTGGTGAGCCGCCGCGGCTTGTCATTCACCGAGTCCATGACATATAGCTCGCCCGGATGGGTCGCGGTGCTGCCAATGAAGGCCACCGCTCCGGCCTTCGACACACTCAAGTCCCGGCTCGCTTGCACGTCGCCCAAGTCGAGCTGCTTCGCAGCGCCCTGCAACGGCTGTTCCCACAACGCCGAACTCGTACCGTCCTCGCCCTGCAGCAGCAGCGCCTTGCCGCCCGGCAGCCACGCAAAGGTATTGAAGTTGCGCGCCAGTGATTGAGTGACGTCGTGGATGACGCCATTGGCCATCACATACACGGCATCACCGTTGTTTTGGTCGCCGTCGCGCGCCCGCGTGAAGGCCAGCGCATCGCTGTCGGGAGAATACGTCGGATCGTTGGCGCCTTCCGCCGGCACCAGCGTTCGAATCTCACCGCCGCTCGCATCCACGGCGGCGATGACGGAATGAAACGACGGTCCCCAATACGGGTCAGGGTAGCGTGTGAAAGCAATGCCGCCCTTATGGCTCCACTCCGGCACCGGCGCGGAGTCCCGCTGATCGGTCTGCAGACTGAAGGTACCCTGGGTGAGCCGCTTCGCCGTACCGCCCGCACTGGGAACCACCCATAAATGCCACGGGGTCAGCGCGGCGCGTGTCAGGAAATTGTTGTCCGTGACTTGGAAAGCGTCGTTGTGCTCCTTGATCGCTTTCGCATTCGCCGCTTCGTCCGCAGTGATGTAGGCAATCTGTTTACCGTCCGGACTCCACGCGAATTCATCCACGCCGCGCTTCGCTTCGGTGACCCGGATCGGGTCGCCGCCGTTCATCGCCATGACGAACACCTGCACCTGCTTTTCCTCCGACTCTTTGCCGGCATCCTCCTTGGAGGTCGCCTCGGCGTCCGCGCCGGGCGGCGTTTTCGGAGTGGTGTCGTCGGCCAGGAAGGCGAGCCGCGTACCATCCTCCGACCACTTTGGAGAGGAAAGGCCGGTTCGCTTCCAGGTTACCGCGCGCCGCGCGCCGCTGGCCGCGTCCACGATGGCGATTTCCTTCTGCGCTTTGTCGCTCTTCCAGTCCGGGGTCGACACTATCAGGGCGATCTGCCTGCCATCCGGAGAAATCTTGACCTCGCTCAGGCTCACGATTTTCTGCAAATCGCTCAGCTGGAACACGGGTGCGTCCGCGGCGGCACGGCCCGGCAGCGGCCATGCCAGCACGCAGCAGATCGCCAAACCGAAGCATCTGTTGGAATTCATGAAACATCCCCGTCTTAACGTTCGCGACAGTATGACTTGTAATTATGGCTGCGGGAAACCGGGATGGAGTCCCATACCGGCGCGGCGATTCGAGTGCTATTGATCGTTCAACAGGCGTCTCTGGACGTTCTTGGAAGGAGCCGGCGGGCAGACGCTGAATCAGTCGTCGCTGGCGGTTCTGCCGGTGACTGCCCTGTTGCTGGCCACTTTGTCCGCGTCCGCGACTGCGGCACCGAGCTTTAGGCGGCCGTCGGCAAGCGGAACGAGGATCGGAGCGACCTCGACTTTGGCCACGCCTTTTTTATGGTCGATACCGATTTTCTTCGCCGTGGAGGGCGACAGATCCACGATGCGGCCTTTGATGTAAGGCCCCCTGTCGCGAATGGTCACCACCGCACTTTGGCCGGTCTCGAGGTTGGTGACCTTCGCGGTCGTGCCCAGAGGAAGAGTTTTGCTCGCGGCATTATTACTCTGCGGCTGCATGGGCGTGCCGTCAGCCATTCTTCTGCCGCAGAACATCCGCGCATAGAACGACGCCTTACCGCGACGTTTGTCCCCGGAGCGGTCCAGCTTGGGATTTGCCACGACCGGTTCATGCACCGGCGCGACGGGATGCCGGGCCTTTGCAGGAACGGTCGAATTCGGCTCGACCGCTGCTGCACCCAGGCTGCAGGCCATACAAATACCGGCCAGGCATAGTGCGCGAAGGGATTGCGGTGCGTCGACGAATCGTCCGAGTAAAACCATAGTGTTGTGGCTTCATGATGATAGGAAATATCTCCTGGCGACAGGATGGTCGGGCCCGTCGTTTGCGCGTAGCGGCCGCTTGCGACAATTCGCGTAGGACAATGGACCACACAATTCAGCCCATTTCACCTGAACGCATTCAGGGCTGCCCCGAGTGCCTTTCGAAGGCGATTGCCCATGGCTTACACTCATGGCCGCAAGTCAATCAATTCGTCGGGCGTCGCGTTCGGTCGAAGTGTCGGTTTTTGGTCACGGATTTAGATGAAAATACAATTGCCGGTTGTTATGAAAGTGCAGGTCGCCTTCGGCGCAGTCATGGCTGTGCTCCTGATCGTCGGCATCGTCGCTTACCGCAGCGTTGTCGCTTCCTCTGCAAGTGCCCAATGGGCCCAGCATACC
>JBARBX010000413.1:0-2174 GCA_049793535.1 Steroidobacteraceae bacterium
CGAGGTCCTTGGTTTGGCAGTCGATGATGAAACCGCCGAGTTTGCTTTTGTGCATCGCTTCCTCCAGATTTGCCCTCATTCGAGAGGACGGACGACATGAAATATTTGCACACCATGGTACGCGTGACCGATATCGAGCAAAGCCTGCGCTTCTACCGCGACGCGCTCGGCCTGCGCGAGCTGTCTCGCCGCGACTACCCTCAGGGTCGGTTCACGCTGGTATTCCTGGCGGCTCCCGGCGATGACAGCGCGCAGGTCGAGCTCACCCACAACTGGGACCCCGAGAGCTATCCCGGCGGCCGCAACTTCGGACATCTGGCGTATCAGGTCGAGGATATCTACGCGGTGTGCCGGCGCTTGATGGATCACGGCGTGACCATCAACCGGCCGCCGCGCGACGGCCGCATGGCGTTCGTGCGCTCGCCGGACAACATCTCGATCGAGCTTCTGCAAAAGGATGCCGCGCTGGCTCCGGCGGAGCCTTGGACCACCATGCCGAATGTCGGTGCCTGGTAGCGGTCCCGCCCGGTAGCAGTCCGGCCTGGTAGCGGCGAACCGTCGCGGGCCCGGGCGCTGCCGCGGAACTAGAACATTTCAGACGCGTCCGGCGCCTTGATGTCGACCTGCGTGCGCGAGGGAATGTGCTCGCCGGTAATCATGTCGGCATATGCCTGGCCCGGACCCACCATGGGGTAGACGCCGGCATCCGGATCGATCATGACCTCGAGGAAGGCGGCACCCGCGAATCCGATGAATTCGCCGATCACCCGCGGCACGTCCTGCTTCTTGTCGAGCCGCACCGCGTATTTGAATCCGTCGGCCTGCGCCGCCTTGACGAAGTCCTTGGTGTGCAGGCTTTTGTCACTGGCGCTGAGACGGCCGCTGTGGAACAGCTTCTGCCACTGCTAGACCATGCCGTCGCCGCAATTGTTGAGCACCACAATTTTGATGGGCAAATCATAGGTCGTGACCGTTTCGAGTTCGCCGATATTCATGCGAATGCTGGCATCGCCGTCGATGTCGATCACCAGCCGCTTGCGCTGCGCGTAGTGGGCGCCGACAGCCGCCGGCAATCCGAAGCCCATGGTGCCCATGCTCCCGGAGGTCAGCCACAGCCGGGGGCTGCGGAAGTCGAAATACTGCGCCGCCCACATCTGGTGCTGCCCGACGCCGGTGGTGATGATGGCTTCGCCGCGGGTAAGCCGGTTGATTTCCTCGATCACATAGTAGGGTTGGATCAACTCACTGCCGTGGTCGTAATTCATGGCGTACTTCGCCCGCAGCTCCGCACAGTGCCCATGCCATTCGGACCAATCGCGCTTGAAGCCGGTGCGTTTACCGTAATCCAGCAAAGCGAGCAGCGCATCCGGCATCAGCCCCAAATGGCTCCAGTTCACGCGCTTGACCTTGTTGATCTCCGACGCATCGATATCCAAATGCGCGATGAATTTCGCCCCTCCGGCGAACCGGGATGGATTGCCGGCGACGCGGTCGTCGAAACGCGCGCCGAGCGCAAGCAGACAGTCGCAGTCGTCGACGGCATAGTTGGCGAACGCGGCGCCGTGCATGCCGAGCATGCGCATCGACATCGGGTGCATCGTGTCGACCGCGCCGATTCCCATCAGCGTGGTGACGACCGGTATTTGAAATTCCTTGGAGAACTCGCGCAGGGCGTACGACGCACTGCCGTTGATCACGCCGCCGCCCGCATAAATCAGCGGGCGTTTGGCCACACTTAAGGCCGCGAACATGTCGGCGCAAGCCGCTTCCGGCAGCTTGTTCGCTTGCAGGCGGTTCATTCGCTGCCGGTAGCCGGCGACGGGCAGGCGTCCCGAGCCGTGAAAGACCCCTTTCCAGTTCTGCACATCCTTCGGCACGTCGAGGACGACGGGGCCGGGGCGGCCGGTGCGGGCGATTTCGAAGGCCGTACGCACCGTCGCTTCCAACTTGGCCGGATCGGTCACCAGAAAAACGTGCTTGGCCACCGCCCCCATGATGCTGGGCACCGGCGCCTCTTGGAACGCATCCGTGCCGATGGCGGTGGTGGGCACCTGGCCGCAGATCACCACGATGGGCACCGAATCGGCCATGGAATCGCGCACCGGGGTCACGGTGTTGGTGGCTCCTGGACCGGAGGTGACCAGGGCGACGCCCACCCGGCCGCTGGCCCGGGC
>JBARBX010000414.1:0-3977 GCA_049793535.1 Steroidobacteraceae bacterium
GCCCTGTTCGTGGTCGCATAGGGTGGGAATCGGCGCACTCATTGCGGCGGCGCTGATTTGCCTCGCACCCAGCGCCCGCGTGTTCGCGGACCAGTTGCAGCGTGTCGAGGCGCTCGAGGCTCAATGCGAGCAGGAGCGGGAAGCGAGGATCAAGCCGCTGCGCGAGCTGGAGATTGCAAAGTGCAAAGCCGACAAAGACAACGATCCAGCCTATTGCGAGAGATTTTGGAAGGACTATGGCAATCCCACTCGAATCGCGAGAGGCGGAATGACGCCACGTATGTTCGACGATTTGCCGGTCTGCCAGGCGGCCTTCGCGGCGCGCAAAGCGCTGATCAATAAGGACGGCGACTAGTAGCGCTAGCCTACAGGCGCCGCCGCGTGGGTGTGGCTGGCGTTCGTTGCAGGTAGTGCATTGAACGTCCCCTCAACGACCTTTAGAAATGTGCGCTCCTCCCTCACGATGAAGCGTTGCGCCTGTGCCCACTCGAAATTGCGCCTGCCCTCGTCGTCCTCGAGCAAGCGCGCGCGGTAGGCCTCGTAGTCCGCCAGTGATTTGAATTGGATGATCCCCCAGGCAATGTCGTTGGTGCCCTCGTGGGGGAGAAAGTAGCCGAGCAGATGGCCGCCGCAGCGCGGAATAATTCGTCCCCAGGCGGCTGCGTACTCCTGAAACGCCGCGCGCTGAAATGGATCGATCTGGTAGCGGATAAAGCAGGCAATCGCCACGGCAACTCCTTCGATCGGCGAGGTCGTAAGGATAGACGCTGGTATGGAGGAGATGGTTCGTCTACGATCGAACTATGAAAGACGGCCCCAATATCGCGAGGATAGCGGCGTTGCTGGGCGACAACGCGCGGGCTGACGCGCTGACCGCGCTGATGACCGATCGCGCATTGACCGCGACGGAGCTCGCGGCCATCGCTGGCGTGACCAAACAAACGATGAGTGCCCACTTGTCAAAGCTGCTGGATGCAGCCCTGATCGCCGTCGATCGGCAGGGGCGCCATCGCTATTTCAGGCTGGCCGACGAGGATGTCGGCGGCCTGCTCGAATCGCTGATGGGAGTCGCCTTTCGTACCGGCGCCGTGCGGCTGCTATCGAGTCCGCGCGAACCGGCGCTGAGAAAGGCGCGGGTTTGCTACGACCATCTGGCGGGGGAACTCGGCGTGCTGGCATACGAGTCCCTGCTGCGCAACGGCTTGCTGGAGGTGTCGCGCAAGGAACTGCGACTGAGCCCGTCCGGAGCCGAGTGGTTTCGCGGCGCCGGTGTGGACCTCGATGCCGCAGCCTGCCGGCGCCGCACCTTCTGTCGAGCCTGCATGGACTGGAGCGAGAGGCGATATCACCTGGCAGGATCGCTCGGTGCCGCACTGCTCGCGCGAGTGTACGCCCACGGCTGGGCGAGGCGCGACAGATCGTCCCGGGTCGTATTGTTTACCCCCAATGGCGAGCGCCGGTTCCGAGAGCTGCTTGGCGTGGCCAACGTTTCCGAGTTCACCGTAGCCATGCTGTAAGTCGTCAAATTAGGCGACTAAATTATTGCATAAGATATGTTATTATTCGTCCAATGAGACGAATATATGCTATTTTGTATGTTCAAATCGCCTATAATGACGAATTATGAGGATTACTTCTGACCTAACAGATCTCGCGGTTCTGCATGAGATGGGTGACCGCCTGGAGCGGCGCCGAATCGATGCGGGATTGACGCAAGCCCGGCTGGCCGAGGAAGCCGGCATCTCGAAGCGCACGCTGGAGCGGATCGAGGCGGGCCACAGCGCCGACCTTGTCATGCTGCTGCGCGTTCTGCGGGTGCTTAAACTCCTGGAGACGCTGGACCAGTTGGTACCCGACCTGCCGCAAAGCCCGCTGACGCTCCTCAAGAGCCGAGGTCGCGCGCGCAAGCGCGTGGGACATTCGCGTCGGCCGCAGGGCGGCACGGCGGCGTCCAGGGCGGCTCCGCCCTGGAAATGGCGGGAGTAGCCTGTGTCCAGCGTAGCGGAAGTGCGGCTGTGGGGCAGGACGATCGGAGCAGTCTCTCTGCAGGAGGGAGACCATATCGCCGCATTCCAATATGATCCCGCCTTTCTCGCCAGCGGCATCGAGCTTTCGCCGATCACCGTGCCCCTGTCGCGCAGGGTTTACCAGTTTCCTTCCCTGCCGCAGGCGTCCTTTCACGGCCTGCCGGGACTGCTCGCCGATTCACTGCCCGACAAGTTCGGCAATGCACTCATCGATGCGTGGCTCGCCACTCAGGGCAGGCGGCCCGAGACCTTCAACTCGATTGAGCGGCTCTGCTACATCGGAGTTCGCGGAATGGGTGCCATCGAGTTCGCGCCCGCGAAGGGGCCTCCGCTGCGGCGCTCGGCCAACATACAGGTGGATGAGCTGGTCAAGATCGCTTCCGAGGTGCTCACGCATCGCGCCTCGCTCCAAGTGTCATTTGCCCCCGGCCGGCGGCACGACGGGCTGCAGGAGATACTGCGGGTGGGTACCTCGGCCGGAGGCGCGCGGGCGAAGGCCATCGTCGCGTGGAACCGGGACACGAACGAAGTGCGCTCGGGGCAGGTGAAGGCGCCGGACGGCTTCGACTATTGGTTGCTCAAGTTCGACGGGATCAGCGCAAACAAGGACAAAGAGCTCGAGGACCCCAAAGGCTACACCGTCATCGAGTATGCGTACGCCCTCATGGCCGCCGATGCCCGTATCGAAATGTCTGAATGTCGTCTGCTGGAAGAGGGCGGCAGGCGCCATTTCATGACGCGACGGTTCGATCGGCTGAGTGACGGCGGCAAGCTGCACATGCAGTCCCTGGCTGCGCTCGCCCACTTCGATTTCAACTCCGCGGGCGCTCACTCCTACGAACAGGCCTTCGACGTGATCAAGCGCCTCGGGCTTTCCATGCATGCCCGCGAACAACAGTTGCGCCGCATGATCTTCAACGTCGTCGCCCGCAACCAGGACGACCATGTGAAGAACATCGCGTTCCTGATGGACAAGGCCGGCCGCTGGTCGCTTTCACCCGCGTTCGATGTCACCTACGCATACAACCCGACAGGCCTGTGGACAAATCGCCACCAAATGACCATCAACGGTAAAACTGACGACTTCAGCCGCGAGGACTTCGAGGCGGTCGCGCAGGTGGCGGGGCTCGCGCATGCAAGACCTGAAACCATCCTCACCGAGGTGGTGAACGCGGTCAAAGAGTGGCCGCGCTATGCCAAGACCGCAGGTGTGCCCGGTCCCCAGCGCGACAAAATCGCTCGAACATTGAGGTTGAAATTCGATCGCCGCGGCATCCTGACGTCGGAACGATAGTGCCTCGGCGGCGACTTCGCGGAAGGTCAGGAAATCTCTCCCGGTCCTACTCTGTGAGCCCGCGCAGCAACAGTGCCCGCGCGCGCGCGGGAGTGTCGCGCACCCAGCGTGTCTGAGGCGGCAGCGGCTGGTCGGTCAGCAACGCGAGCAGACTCGCGTTGGTCGCTTCCACGGAGTCGAACGGCGTGCCGTGGCGTGAGCCCCGCACCACGACGATGTCGGCCTTGAGGCGCGCCGCCAGCTCGCGTTTTTCGGCGAGCGGTGTGAAGTCGTGTTCGGCCGCAATCAGCAGAATGCGGCTCTTCAGCCGGCCCAGCCGACCGATGATGGCCCACCGCGCCAGCGCCAGTCCCATGCCGAGGTAGGAACTGGCGGGGACTGCGCCGACCACAGCGGCCGCGTGCCTGCGTATGGGGAGCTGCCAGGGTTCCGGAAACAACCTGACGGCAAGCAGCCACGCGGCGCGGCGCATACCCAGCAGCCGCACCAACATTTTCGAGACGTGCACTTCGAGCCATTTGTGCCAATCATCCGGTCGATAGGTCGCCAGGCTGTTGATCAGTCCCAGGTGCGGCACCTGCGACGGGCGCAGCGCCGCCATCTCCAGAGCGACGGCGCCGCCCATGGAGAAACCGATGATGTTGGTGCGCGATATT
>JBARBX010000415.1:0-1551 GCA_049793535.1 Steroidobacteraceae bacterium
CGCCAACGCCGCGGCGTCGGACAAGCACGCGCGCGGCGGAAGCGGCGACTCTTTGACATCGACGACTGCGGGTGCGGTGGCGGGATCCACGCCGAGCGGCGCGGCCGGCTCGACCGACGCGGCATCGTTGCCGACGTTGAAAGTTTCCGCCGGCGTCGATACGGCCGAGTTCGGGCAGGGCGTGGCGGACCGCGTGTCCTATATGCTCGACAACAATCTGAGCGGCGCAAAACTGCAGGTCAATCCGCCGCAGCTCGGGCCCATCGAAGTGCGAATTGCGGTGCAGGGCGATCACGCGCAGGTCTGGCTCACCAGCCACAGCGCCGTAACCCGCGACGCACTGGAGTCGAGTTCGCCGAAGCTCCGCGAAATGTTGGGATCCCAGGGATTCGGCCAGGTCAGCGTCGATATTTCGCAGCGTTCCTTCCAGGAGCGGCCTTCCCAGGCGCAGACCTACGATTGGACGCCCGCCGCCGAGCGCAGCACGTCGGTGGCGCCGGCCTCAGCCGCCGCCGCGCCGCTATCGCGGATCTCGAGCGGCGCCGTCGACGCCTATGCCTGACCGCTAGCCCATCATTCCGCCGTTGATGGAAATGATCTGGCCGGTGATGTAGCCGGCTTCCGCGGACGCAAGATAGCCCACCAGACTGGCCACTTCCTCCGCCGTTCCGGCGCGCTTCATGGGCACGATGTCGGCGATGGCGGCGGCGTCGAAGGCGGCATCGCCCATGCCCGTCGCAATGATTCCCGGCGCCACCGCATTGACTGTAATGCCGCGGCTCGCGACTTCCAGGCTCAGTGCCTTGGTGGCGGCGTTCAGCGCGCCCTTGGCGGCCGCATAGTTCACCTGGCCGCGGTTGCCGATGAGCGCGGCCACCGACGATAGGTTGATGATCCGGCCAAAGCGCGTGCGAATCATGGGCAGTATCAGGGGCTGCGTCACGTTATAGAATCCGTTGACCGACAAGTCGATGACGCGGTGCCATTGCGCGGGGCTCATGCCGGGAAACACGGCATCGTCGTGAATTCCGGCATTGTTCACCAGAACCTGAACCGGGCCGTCCTCGAGCAAGGTCTCCACGGCGGTGCGAGTCGCGGCCGCATCGGTCAGATCGAATTGCACGGCGGCGCCCCGACCGCCCGCGGCGACGATGTCGGCGACGATCGCAGCCGCCGCGGAAGGCCGGCGATGGGAGTGCACGTACACGAAGTGGCCTGTCGCTGCGAGACGGCGGCAAATGGCCGTTCCAATGCCGCCGCTGCCGCCCGTGACCAGGGCCCGAGTCGCTTCTTTGTTCATTTTCTCGCCCGATCGCCCGCGTCGAACACCACTGTCGCGCGCCCGCGGAGCAACTGCCGCGCCCCGGATTGCAGCGCAAATTCATACAGTGCGCCGCCTTGGTCTCCCGCAACCAGCACGGCTTCACAGTAAAGATCGGCGTCGCAGTCGTCGAGCCGCAGCACGTGCAGCCGAACGTCCCGAAGCGCAACCAGAAAGCCGACCTCGGGCCGGGCCGACTCGCCGCCGGTCAGTGCACCGTGAAGGGCCAT
>JBARBX010000416.1:0-2352 GCA_049793535.1 Steroidobacteraceae bacterium
TCCCTGTGGGGAACCGCCATGGCGGACGATAGGAATCCCTGCGGCCAGGCGGCCAAGGCGGGCTTGTCCTGCCTCGAGCAGCGCGGCTCCTGGGCGCAGGTAAAGGCCTTGAACCGCCCGGCAATCCTGACCTTGACCGACGATCAAGGACAAAGGCACCGGGTCGTACTGTCCGCGCTGGATGATAAATTCGCCACTGTGGACTTGGGCGAGCGCAATGTGCGGGTGCCCGTCGAGGAGCTGTCGCGGGATTGGTTCGGCGAATTCACCGTCGTCTGGAAACCGAAGACCGCGAGCATCCGGCCGTTGTCGGTGGGGATGCGCGGGGACGAAGTCAGGTGGCTGCGGCGCAGCCTCAATGCCCTGCACGGTGCCTCCTCGGATCCGGAGCGCGGCGATCTATACGATGAGGAACTGGCGATTGCAGTGCAGAATTTCCAGCGCGAACATCGGCTCAATGTCGACGGCATCGCGGGAATCCAAACTCTGGTGATGCTCGACACCGCACTGGCCGAGCCGGGCTCGCCCCTGTTGCTGCCCAACACCACGCGCGGCATATGAGGTCTTCATGTCCTTCATTCTCGACGCCCTGAAGAAATCCGAAATCGAAAGGCAGCGCCAGAGCGTGCCCGGATTGATGGACACCCGCTCGGGAGCGCGGCGCAGCCGCCTGCCCCTGTGGGCGGCCGCCCTGGGGTTGTTGCTCGGCGTCAATCTGTTGGTGCTGGCCCTCGTGTTGTGGAACAGGAACGCGCCCGTGGCACAGGCGCCGCGGCCGCCGGAATCATCCGCCCCTGCCGTGCCCGCCGCCGCCGCCCCCAGCGCTGCGCCGCAGGTCACGGAGCATTTCAGCCCCTTGGACACCTCGCCGGTGTACGCACCGGAAATCCCGGCATCGGCGGTGGAAGCACCGCGAAAGCCCGTGACGCGTGCCGCGCACCATTCGGATCCGATCCTCTCGAATGGGAACGCCCAAAGCGAAGCGGAATCGCAAGAAGTACTGCCCACGATCAGCGAAATTCATTTGACCGGTGCGCAAGCCCTGCCCGAGTTGCACTTGGATGTTCATGTCTACGCGACCAACCCCGCCGATCGCTTCGTGTACATCAACATGCACAAGTATCACGAGGGCGCCACCTTGCCGGAGGGTCCCCTGGTCGAAGCCATTCGCCGCGACGGGGTGGTTCTGAACTACCAGGGGATCAGGTTCATCCTGCCGCGCCAGCCGTGAACCCCATGCAGTCGGTGGCTCACCCGCTTCTCATTCGTTGGTACATGCTTGCCGTAGCGTCGCTGGGCGCCAGCGCCGGTGCCAACGCCGGCACCATCGCGGGCACGGTGGCGTTTCCGAGCCAGGTCGTGCCATCGATGACGGTGTATGCCTCCGAACTCGATACGTCGAAAATTCACACGGTACAGCTCACGCGCGGCCAGGTGAATTTTACCGTCGAGGTGCCGCCCGGACGCTATCTGGTATTCCTGGCGCCCAACGAACCCGGTGCACCCGACGTCTATGGGGCATTCACGCTCTACAGTCAGTGCGCGCCGCATGCCGTCGCCGACGGCGCCTGCGAAGACCACGCGCTCATCCCGGTTGCCGTCACGGCGAAGGCTCCGCACGCCGCAGTGACCATCGACGACTGGTACCTCACCGATGACATCGCCGATCAACTGGACCGCATCCGCGCCGCCGCCGGGGACCGTGCGCCCAAGGAACCCTTGAGCGCGCCGAAATTCTCCGAATACCCGAGCGAGTCGTACGAGACAATCCCCGCGCCCAAGATCGATTTCGGCGCCACCGAATTGTCCCAGGAGGACCGCGAGCTTGCGCAGCAGGCGCTCGTGGCCGGTCCGAACTTCGCAGGGCACGTCACGGTGACCCTGACGAGCTGCGGCGCGGCCTGCGGCCGAGTCCTGCTCATCGATTGGCGCAGCGGCGCCATCCAGGAGCTGCCGCCGCCGGGATCGACAGACGAGAGCCAGGGAACACTGCCGTGCCGCGCCGACGAGGCGTTGCTGTTTCGACGCGACAGCCGCCTGCTGAGCCTGACACGACCGCAGGGCACTGCGGTGGTCACCCAGTACTTTGTGTGGAATCAGAATGCTGCGGCACCGCTGCGAGGCAGCGACTACCGGCGGCCTTCCGAGGCGTTCTGTGCGGTTGCGGCAGGTTGAGCCCGATCATGCGATGATTGCGCCATGCGCAAGATTCTAACGCTGACCATGAGCGGCTTGGTAACCGTACTGCCCCTGGCATTGACGGTGTATGTGATTTGGTGGCTGCTGCACACCGTCGAAGGATGGCTGCGCCGCATCCTGATCGGGGTCGGGATCGTGAGCCAGGAACATTAT
>JBARBX010000417.1:0-4386 GCA_049793535.1 Steroidobacteraceae bacterium
GCGCCAGGAATTCATCCTTCTGTCGGAGACTCTGGGCGTGTCGGTGCTCGTCATTACGCTCAACCATCCGGCGGACAAGGGCAGCGCCGAATCGACGGTTCTCGGCCCCTTCTATTGGGAGGGCGCACCCGATCTGGCGCGCGGCAGCAACTTGGCGGAAGGGGTGAAAGGCGAACCGGCATTTTATTCCGGACGGGTTCTCAGCGAGGATGGCCGGCCGATCGACAATGCGCTGCTCGACATCTGGTCCGGCGACGGCGAGGGCAACTACGACATGCAGATTCCCGAGGAAACGGGGATGAAGGCGCGCGGCAGGATCCGCACCGACGCCGAGGGGCGCTACTGGTTTCGTTCCATCAGGCCGACATTCTATCCGGTGCCAACCGACGGCCCGGTTGGACGCATGCTGCGCAAGATGGGGCGCCATCCGTTTCGCCCCGGCCATATACACATGATCGTCTCGGCGCCCGGACACCTGCCGGTGACCACCCACCTGTTCGTTGCCGGCAGCGAATACCTGGATTCCGATGCCGTGTTCGGAATGAAGGAGTCGCTCGTGGCGCAATTCGAACGGCACCCTCCGGGAGCCGGCCCCGGCGGCGAGCGCTTGGAAACTCCGTTTTATACGGTCAACTACGACTTCCGCCTGAGGCGCGCGAGCGCGGCGGCGGCGGTCGAAGTCTAGCGGCGACCGTTTGACTGGTAGGCCTGCTTCCATAGACAACCGGGTCAGGGCAAACGCGGCTGCCGCGATGACGGTCTTCTCTGTTCAGGGTCGGAATGTCAGTCGTCGCATCACCTCGTCGAGCCGGGCGCGAGGATCCGCGTGCGGCCCGCGAGTGCGCCAACCGATGACGCCGTCGGGCCGAAGCAGCAGCGCGTCCGACCCGCGGATTCCCAAGGTCTGCTCGAAGCGCCCGTCGGTATTCGTGAGATCACCGTCGGGCGCGATCCGGTAAGCCCTCAGCGGCATTCCCGCCGCTGCCAGGGCATTGCCGGCCTCCGTCCAATGGCGGCCGCCGGCGCCCGCAAGCAGGGTGAAACCGCCTTGGAGGAGATCATGAGTGGACTCGCCGACCCCGTTCCGCTGCAGCATGATGTGAGGCACGCGCGTTCCCGGTCCGCCACCGGGCTTGCGCGGGTCCTCGAGCAGCGCGACGGCGCCGCTCTGCTGCCCGCCCTCCTCCAGTATGGCATCGGAGCCATAGACGGACCCGAGTTCGATCGCCGCATCATCGAGCATGGGCGCAAGATTCGTCGCCGGCAGGGACGAATCGACGCGCTTGACGTAGCGCGCATAGGCCTGCTCGACGATTAGCTCGCATTGCGGCTTACGCTCGGTCTCATAGCTGTCCAACAGCCGCGGCCCGGCGGCTCCCTCGAGCACCATGGCGAGCTTCCACACGAGATTGTGAGCGTCCGCGATGCCGGTATTGCCGCCGAATCCGCCGGTGGGCGGCATGAGGTGCGCGGCATCGCCGGCCAGAAATATGCGCCCTCGGCGAAAGGCGGTCGCGGTGACGGCGCTTGCGCTCCACGGCTGCACGTCGTCGATCCCGACTGGAAATTCAGCCGGGACGCCGAGTGCGGCGCGCACGAGGGCGGCGCAACGGTCCGGAGAAAGGTTTTGGCCGACGTGGCTGCGAACGCCGTCCTCATCGAAGGTGGCGAACACCGCCAGGAACCCCGCGTCCCCGCTGATCGAGAATCTGAAGAACGCGAGCAGCCCCGGCTGGTTGACGTAGATAACGCTGAGATTGCGGTCGCCGATCAGCGCGCGCAGGTCGGCTTTGAAGTAGATGGTCACGCAGTCGGCGAAATTTCCGCGCCCGGCCATATCGATGCCGAGCTGACCGCGCACGAAGCTGTGGGTTCCGTCGGCCGCGACCAGGTACCGGGCGCGGACTGTTCGCTCCGCTCCGCCGTCGCGCGATCGCAGCACGGCGACCACGCCGGCATCGTCCTGCTCGACGCTCATCAACTCCGTCGCGTACTGGTGATCGGCTCCAAGCGCGCGCGCCCGCTCGCGCAGCACCGGCTCCAGCCCGATCTGTGTGATGAACAGCCGCGAGCAGGGGCTCAGGCCCTCGACTCCCTGGTTGAACGAACGGTAGAAGCAGGCAAGCTCTTTGCCGCTCAAGGTATCGACGGAAACGATGGCGCCGTTCTGGACAAATTCGCGCTCGGCTGCGGCCTCCACCGCTTGCTGCAAGCCGATGCTGCGGAAGATTTCCATCGTGCGTTGGTGAAACGAGGCCGCCCGCGGGTGGATGGCCGTACCCCTGTGGCGTTCGATCAGCATGTGCCTCACGCCACGCGAAGCCAGCAGCACCGAGGTGGTCAACCCGACAAGGCTGCCGCCGACCACCAGAACGGGAACTTCCTGCTCGGACACCGGGTTAACTCCTCTCCTGCCCATCAGCAGTGTCCTTATAGTGCACGCTGCGCAGGAGATGCGCATCGATCCGGCAGTACCAATATACTCACGCGTAGGGTTTTGGCCCGCAGAGATCAGCCGAATAGGGGAGCCAGCAGTTGAAAGCGATGACATGCGGTGAGGCGGTGATGAAATTACTCGCGGCCTATGGGGTGGACACGGTATTCGGCATGGCCGGCACGATGACGGTTGAACTGTATCGCGGGATCGCGCTCGCGGGGGTCCGCCACGTGCAGTGTCGCAACGAGCAAGGCGCCAGCCTCATGGCCGACGGCTACGCGCGCGCGACCGGCAAGCCCGGCGTTTGTACCATCATTGCCGGCCCCGGTGTCACCAATGCGGCGACCGGCATCGCCCAGGCTTATTGCGACTCGCAACCCATGCTCGTGCTGTCCGGAGCATGCGCCACCGGCACGCTGGGGAAAGGCTGGGGAGCGATCCATGAGCTCGCCGACCAGGCCGCGGTCACCGCCGGGTTCACCGCATTCAGCTCCATGGTCCGATATCCGCAAGAACTGCCGGAGTTGATCGCTCGCGCCTACGCGGTGTTTCGCGGCACCCGGCCGCGCCCGGTTCACCTGTCGCTGCCCCGGGACGTCCTCCCGGAAACCGTCGAGGACGAGTGGAAGATTCGCCGTGCTCCGTCCTTGCCAATGCCCGATCCGGCAGCCATCGACGAGGCCGCCGATCGCCTCGTGCAGGCAAAGCATCCGCTGATTCTCGTCGGCGGCGGCGCGGTCGGCACGCGCACGGCGCTGACCTCCATCGCCGAGCATATCGGGGCTCCCGTTCTTTCCACAAACGCCGGCAAAGGAATACTTCCGGACTCCCATCCCCTGTCCCTGGGCTGCTCGATCTTGCAGAAATCGAGTCAGCAGGCGCTGGCCGACGCCGACGTGGTGCTGCTGGTGGGTTCGGAAGTCGGCCAAGGCGACCACTTCCTGCCGAAACTCGATATTTCAGGCGATATTATTCGGATCGACATCGACCCCACGGAATTGACATCGATGTATTCAGCGGCGGTGCCCATTCAAGCCGACGCCCGCGCCGCCATGCTGGCTCTGTCGTCCGCCCTCGCCCGCCGCCGGCCGACCCAGCGGCCGTCGGGCGAGATACGAGTCCGAGATATTCTCGCGCGCAACACCGCGAGCATGACCGATCTCGAAAAGCTGCACGCACGCGTATGGAGGATACTGCGTTCAGCCCTTCCCCCCGACGCAATCGTGATGGGCGACGCCACGCAGATTGTTTACACCGGCTGTTTTGCCATGCCGATGGAAATGGAGCGCTGCTGGTACTATTCCGGCACGTATTGCGCTCTGGGCGTCGCCCTGCCGATGGCCATTGGCGCCAAAATCGGTGCGCCGCAGCGGCCGGTGATCGCGGTCGCGGGCGACGGCGGGATCATGTTCACGGTCAATGAGCTGGCCACCGCAGCGGAAGAACGCGTTGCGCTTCCGATCATCGTGTGGAACAACGATGCCCTGAACGCGATCGTGGAACAGATGGACCAGCGGCAAATTCCGCGCATCGGGGTGGAACCCAAGAGCCCCGACTTCCTGGGCTTGGCGAAGAGTCTCGGCTGTCATGCCGCCCGCGCCGCCAGCGCCGAGCATTTGGCGCAATCGGTACGCAACGCGCTCGTCGCCGATCGTCCGACGCTGATCGAAGTCCGACAGGACAGCCCTTGGCTGTCGGCCTAAAATCCATTTTGTCGAAGCGGCACCGAACGTGTGACCACGGCCGTCAAATCGACTTGACTTCGCCCCCGTCCATTCGAAGCGTCGACCCCGTCATCCATCGGGCACCCGGCGACACCAGGAACGCCATCAATTCAGCAACCTCCTCCGGCTCGCCGTAGCGGGCAATTCCGGCATCGCGCGGAAATTTCTCCGTCGCTTCCGCCACCGTCATGCCGTGAATCGACGCCCAGTGCTCCAGGTAGGAGC
>JBARBX010000418.1:0-1854 GCA_049793535.1 Steroidobacteraceae bacterium
GTGCGCGGGCGCGCCAGCGGCGAGGTGCTGGTGATGCCGGACGACGGTTCCGCGCCCTTGGTGCTGGCGCGCGCCGACACGGCGACGCTGATGCACGGCGACCGCGTCGAGGTTCTCGCCGTCGGCATGAACGAACGCGGACGCCGCGTCGCACGGTTGATCCGGAGGGTCGCTGATGCGCCGTCGCGCATCGGCGGCATCTGGCGTGCGGACCCAGGCGGCGGCAGGATTGCCGGCCACGTGGTGCCGGAAGACCCCGGTCACTGGTACTCCATCGAAGTGAGCCTGCGCGATCGGCACGGCGCCGAAGACGGCGACCCGGTGGTCGCCGATATCACCAAGCGCCCGCAAGGCGAACTCGCGGCGCAGGGGCGCGTCGTCGAAGTGCTGGAGAATCTGCGCCCGTCGGATTTGGCGGCGCGCTTCGCCATCCTGCGCCACGATCTGCCGCAGGAGTTTCCGCCGGAAGTCGTTCAAGAGGCGGATCGATTCGCTGCCGACGTTCAGACGGCGGACCATGTGGGCCGCGAGGACCTGCGCGACATCCCCTTGGTGACCATCGATGGCGAGGATGCCAAGGACTTCGACGACGCCGTGTACGCGGAGGCGCTGCGCGGCGGCGGCTGGCGGCTCATCGTCGCCATCGCCGACGTCAGTCACTACGTGCGCTACGGCAGCGCGCTCGACCTCGAAGCCCGCTCCCGGGCCACGTCGGTGTATTTTCCGGACCGCGTCATTCCGATGCTGCCGGAACATCTTTCCAACCATCTGTGTTCGCTGATGCCGCGGGTGGAGCGCCTGGCCTTCGTCTGCGACATGCGCATCAGCAAATCCGGCAGGCCGGGCAAGACTCGATTCTACGAGGCCGTGATCCGCTCGCACGAGCGCCTCACCTACGACCGGGCATGGGCTTACCTGGAAAATCCCGGCGGGCGTGCCGCCGACGGTTTGTCGCCGCAGGTGCGTACCTCGCTGCAAACCCTGTACGCCGTGTACGGCGCGCTCAAGGACGCCCGCGATGCGCGCGGTGCGCTCGATTTTCGCGGCGGCGAGGTCAAGGCGCGGATCGGCGGCGACGGCAAGATCGAAGGATTCTTCGCGGTCACGCGCAACGACGCGCACCGCCTGATCGAGGAGTGCATGATCGCCGCGAATGTCGAAGCGGCGGTGGCGCTGCGGCTGGCCAAGGCGGGGAGCCTGTATCGGGTCCATGGCCAACCCGAGGACAAGCGGGTCACGGAGCTGCAAAAGGTGCTGAATGCGCTGCAGGTGGGCACGGCCTTTTCCGAGAAGCCGACGCCGCGCGAATTTCGCCAGTTGGTGGAACGCCTGGCCGCGAGACCCGACGGTCAGTTGCTCGAGAGCCTGGTGATCCGCTCGCTGGCTCAGGCCGTGTATCAACAGACCAATATCGGTCACTTCGGTCTGGCACTTGAAGAGTATGCGCACTTCACGTCGCCGATTCGCCGCTATCCGGACTTGCTGGTGCATCGCGCGATCAAAGCCGCCGCGTTGCCGAACTCGGCCTCCGGACACCGCTACTCGACGGCGGAATTGCAGACCCTCGGCGCCGAGAGCTCGCAGCGCGAGCGGCGTGCCGACGACGCATCGCGCGACGTGATGGGCTACCTGAAATGCCTGTACTTGCAGCCGCGGGTCGGCGAGACCTTCGAGGCGACCATTACCAGTGCGCTCGAGTTCGGCCTGTTCGTGCAATTGAAAGAAATGCCCATCGACGGACTGGTGCACATCTCCGCCATCCCCGGCGACTACTGGGAGCTGGAGGCGGGCGGCATGGGACTGGTGGGCCGCAGCAGCGGCCGGCGCTGGCAACTGGGTGATGCTGTGCGGGTG
>JBARBX010000419.1:0-12237 GCA_049793535.1 Steroidobacteraceae bacterium
AGACCGGACCCACCGACGTCTGCAGCACCACGAGCGATACGGCCGCCGCGAGCGTCGCGGCCGCCGCGCGTAACCCATGTCGCATACGCGACACCAAACGATTGTAATTCATGCAAACCTCCCCTGATGTGTAAGGCCATCACACAAAGTGCACGCTCCATGCCGATTTTAGCGAGGGCGTGTTTCAGGCATTTGATCGTTATGTTGCAGACAGGAACGAGCTCTCAGGTCAGCGCGTTGCCGATGCCGCGACCGTCTTGGGTGGCGGCGCCGCTGCTCGCGGCGCGCTTGCGGGATCGACGCGAATGGTGCCCATCATGCCGCCGTCCTCGTGCTCCAGCAGGTGACAGTGAAATACGAAGGTCCCGACGGTGTTGGGATCGCGAAAATCCAGGCGCAGGCGCACGCTTGGGTATTGCAGCATCTGGCCGCGAAAGTACGGAACATTCACCGTATCCCGCAGAAAGGGCTCGTTGACGGGCATTCCCGACCAGTCGACCAGCATGAAGTGGAGCTGATGGATGTGGAAGGCGTGCAACTCGGTCGAACGGTTCTCGATGATCCAGTCCTCCACATCGCCCTGCCGGGCGACGATGTCGGGCGCGGCGGCTGTCGGATCGAATGGCGCGGGAGTCTTGCCTTCCTCGGTAATGTAAAACTCCGTTGCGCTATTTGGATTTCTGGGGTCCTGGAGTTTCTCGGAGAAGTAAAAGCGTCGCACCCGGGCGGGCCGAACGTCGCCAAGCCATGGAAGCGCGGGAGGCGGCAGCGGCTTCGAGAACGCAGGAAGCTTCGACTGCGGCTCCGGGGCATCTGCGGTTGCGAGGATGGAGGCGAGCGCCCGGTTAGGATCGTTTTCACCGCCTTGCCCGGTATCGACCGTCCGAGTGACGAACAGCGCCGGTATCCCGACGGGCGGCCCGTCCACGATGAACTCAACGCGAGCGCCCGGAGGCACTCCGATGTGATCGACCCAGGTTACGGGAGCTGATCGGCCCTGGGGCGTATTCATCGGCACGCCGTCGATCGCGACGAGACCGAGCCGCTGAGGCGTGTGGCCGAAGACCACCGCGAGATTCAGATAGGTAACCGCGCAAGCGTTGAGCACGCGCCAGAGCTGGCGCTCGCCCGGTCTCATCCGGATGATCGCCGGCACGTAGTCCGGATAGGAGACCGGCACGAAATTGACGGATAGATCCTTCGCGGGCCTGCCGAATCCCGTTCCGTTGTTGGCGGCGTCGCCATCTCGGTCGATGAGCATTTTTGGCAGCACGGGCTCGGACTTCGAGGGTGGCGCGTTGGGGTTCAAGAGCTCCTGGTCCCGGATCACCAGTAAGCGTTCAGGCAGTTCCGCAACCTCGGGGGTGGCTCTCTCCAGGCCCTCGATGACCATGGGACCGGACGCCCCGCCCAGGACCTGCCGGCTGCTGAACCCGTGAATGTGCGGGTGATACCAGTACAGTCCGGGCGGCTCGTTCGCCGGGACCTGGAAGCGATACTCAAAAGGAGCGTCGCTGGGTTGCACGGAGGTCCGCAGTACATCGTCCTGATGACACACGGGCCGCACCGTGAGCCCGTGAAAGTGCAGGTTGGTCGATACCGCCGTCATCGCACCGCTGGTGCAAGGGTCCGGTGCGCGCACCTGCGCAGAGTGTGCCTGGTGCGAGTGCGCGATCGATGCCGGCCCGTCCGTGTCGGTCAGATCGTTCGTCAAGTGCAGAATCAACAGGTCGCCGCGATACAGCCGCAGCGTGGGTGATTCGCTTCCATCGGGAAGAAGGTAGCAATAGCGCACCGAGCCGTCCCGCTCACGGTGGTTGTGGATGCTCAGATCGACTTTCAGCACTCCGTGCTCGCTGTGGAGGTTGCGGGGTTCCGGCACTTCGGCGCCCGGTGCGGGGCGGCTGCACGGATCGTGCTCGGTACTCGCCGCGTGCGAGATCTCGGCGAAAGCGAATGACGCCAGCGCGATGAGGCAAAGACAGGTGCGTGGGGAAAGCAAGCAGATCAGGCTAGCGCGTTCTAGCGCCCCGTTCGGCGGCTCGGTCCCCCCGGGCGGGTCTGTCTGCGAGCTCGCTGCGCACGGGCTCTGCAGGTGCGATGGCCGGGGCTGGAGTCATGGCGGCAGCGGCCGGTGCAGCGTCGGCAGTTGGCGTTGCCATGGGCTCGTGCGGCCGGTCGGCAGCGCGCATCGAAGGCGCTGCGTCAGAGTGCCGCAGACGGTCGTGGCGGGAGTAGAGCGCGAGCGTCAGAGCAAACGCCCCCACCACCATTCCGTACAAGAGTATTCGCCGTTCCAAGAGCGCCCCGATGAAGGAGCCGTCAACTTACCCGACAATCATGACAACCAGATGAGAAAAGGCCATGCTGCGCGGCAAAGAACTTAAACGAGGATTGATTCATGCTTGAGGGCACCTTGCAATACGCTGTCAAAGCGGCCGTGGTTCGGTCCGCGGCATTCATTTCGGGCTTGCTCGTCGCGGGGGCGCTCGCCGCGGCTCCCACCCCGCGTGCCGATCCCCCGCACGCCGCTCCTGCGTCGGTGGGCATAGACGGCGAACCGCTGGCAGCCCTGGATGCAGATATCGCTTCGGGGAAATTTCCGTTGGTCGACAGCTTGCTGGTCTTGCGTTGCGGCGAGGTGGTGTTCGATAAACGTTACCCGCACGACTATGCAGCGACCTACGACAAGGAGGCGCACACCAAGGGGCCTTTGAACGCTCGGTTGACCGGGCGCTACAACTACTTCGATCCCGCGTGGCATCCGTACTACCACGGCACGGATGAGCACACGATGCAGTCGATATCGAAGACCGTCACTTCGGCCACCATCGGCATTGCCATGCGGCGCGGCGACTTCAAGGCGCCTTTGTCGACCCCGGTACTGCACTATTTCGACGAATCGAAGGTCAAGAACGTCGACGCGCGCAAGCGCCGTATGACCTTGCGCGACCTGCTCACCATGACCAGCGGCCTGGATTGGAACGAGGATGTGCCCTACGACGACCCCAACAATCCGTCCGATCTGATGGAAGCTTCCGACGACTGGGTGCAATTCGTGATAGACCGCCCGATGAAGGATGAGCCCGGGAAGGTTTTCGCCTACTCGAGCGGTGCGACCGAATTACTGGCCTATATTTTCCAACGCGAAACCGGCGCCGATATCGAGCACTATGCTCACAGTCATTTATTCACACCCCTCGGCATCCGCGATTACTTTTGGAAGCGCACCCCGCTGGGAGTGGTGGACACCGAGGGCGGACTGTATCTGCGCGCGCCGGACCTGGCTAAGATTGGCTTGCTGTATATGAACGGGGGGCGCTGGCACGGGCAGACGCTGATGAGCTCCGATTGGATCAAGGAGTCTGTCACTCCGCGAATCGACGCCGGCGAAGGATTCCAATACGGCTACCAGTGGTGGTTGCTGCCGCACGGCACCCCCCCGCGCCTCGCCTGGCTGGCGCGCGGCATGGGGGGTCAACGCCTGATGGTATTCCCCGAGGATCAACTCATCGTCGTCTCCACGGCCTGGCATATATTGAATGAGGCGTCGATCGAATTCGATGTGGTGCGCCATCTGCTGCCGGGCGTCCATGCACATCAATGCCAATGACTCACCCGGTGCAGTGCGGCTGATAGGATGATGAAGAGAAGGTTCCTGCTGCGCACATTCGCTCTGTTCCCGCTGCTGGCGGCGACGAAGGCTGCGTGGGCGGCGTCGCGGATGAGGCGGCGCGCACGAACGGGTGACCGGGATTGGCCCAACTCTCAAGATTGGGAACGCCTAAGTCGCGACGTCGGCGGCCGGCTGGTGAAGGTACGTTCGCCGCTGGCCGATTGCCGGGACGCCCCCACCGGGACTGCGTGCACACAACTGTTCGCCGAGCTGCGAAACCCGTACTACGTCGGGGACGAGCCGGGGCTTGCGCAGACTCTGGGTTGGGTGGGTGCATGGACCTTTGCGGCCAGCGTCTATGCCGTTGCGGCGGAGCAAGCGAGCGACGTTGCCGCGGCAGTCCGATTCGCGCGCGCGAAGAACCTGCGGCTGGTGGTGAAGGGTGGCGGCCACAGTTATCAGGGGACCTCGAGCGCCGCCGACTCCCTCCTCGTTTGGACCCGGCACATGAATTCCATCACCGTCCACGACACCTTCGTCGGCAGCGGCTGTGCGGCGTCCGATGCCAAACCTGCGGTGTCGGTGGGCGCCGGCGCGCTCTGGGGGCAGGTCTACGATGCCGTCACCACTCAGCATGGCCGCTACGTCCAAGGCGGCGGCTGTACCACGGTGGGCGTCGCCGGCCTGGTTCAAAGCGGCGGATTCGGCAGTTTTTCGAAGGGCTTTGGCAGCGCGGCCGCCGGCCTCCTGGAAGCCGAGGTCGTGACCGCGGACGGCGCAGTGCGCATCGCCAATCGCCGTACGAATTCGGATCTGTTCTGGAGCCTCAAGGGCGGCGGCGGCGGCACCTTCGGCATCGTCACACGACTGACTCTCCAAACGCATGACTTGCCGGCGCTGTTCGGCGCGGTCAACGCCAAGATCCAGGCACATTCCGATGGCGCCTATCGCCGGCTGATCCAGCGGCTGCTCGAGTTCTACAAGCGGAACTTGCTCAATGCGCACTGGGGTGAGCAAATCATCCTGAGGGCGGACCGCGTGCTAGTCCTGCAGTTGGTCGTGCAGGGACTCGAGCACGGGGCGGCGGAGAGCCTGTGGAAACCGTTCTTCGAGGAAGTCGCCGCCGCCGGGGACTTGAGCATCGTCTCGAAGCCCGACATCGTGGACTTTCCGGCGCGAGGTCTATGGAACCCTGAGTTCCTGAACAGAATCCCCGGCGTTTCGAAAACCGACGATCGGCCGGGAGCAAGCGCTGCAAATTGGTACTGGGCGGGAGATGGGGGCCAGTGCGGCCAGGTGCTGCATGGCTACGATTCTGTCTGGCTGCCCGCCGCGCTGCTGAATGAGGGGCGAGTGCGAGGATTCGCGGATGCCCTGGTCGATGCGGCCGGGCACTGGTCCTTGTCGCTGCACCTCAACAAGGGACTTGCCGGCGCGCCGCCGGAGACGATCGATGCAGCCCGAGACACCGCCACGAATCCGGCCTTCCTCGATGCATTCGCACTCGCCATCATCGCCGCGGAAGAGCCTCCCGCCTATCCGGGCATTCCGGGCCATGAACCCAACGTTTCGGAGGCCCGCAGCGACGCCCTCGGCATCCAGCGAGCCATGGCCGAGCTGCGCAAAGTCGTGCCGGATTTCGCGTGCTACGTTTCGGAGAGCAATTTCTTCGAGAAGCATTGGCAACACGCATTCTGGGGTGCGAATTATCCAAGGCTGCTGAGAATCAAGGCCAAGTACGATCCCGAAGGGCTCTTCGTCGTGCACCACGGCGTGGGCAGCGAATCCTGGAGCGCCGACGGCTTTACCCGCAACGATCGCAACTGAACCTGACTGGCGACGCGGCCGCTGCTAACAGGAGGCAGCTCAATGATTTTTTTAACCGCGGCCAATGTTGGCCTTCAGGCACCGAGTGCGCGCGACGAGCTGATCATGATCGGGCGCAAAGAGCATCGGCAACATATCGTAAATTGGTGTCAGCCGGAAGCGGCCATCGTAGGGGATGGCTCGGTGTGCAGATTAGAACCTCACCTTTGCATTGACGTAGAAATCACAGCTTCCTAAGAACTCCCTAAGGACTCTGTTCAATACAAATCCTATCGTGATCTCCGAGTTCAGGAGCGCGGACAAGGATGGTGGTCAGCCGCACCGCCCCTGCAACGGCAATTATTCGCGTCTTTGATTATTCCATCCCTACCTAGCTAGCTTCAGGAGCATTGATCGTGAAACTCTATCGTTCTTCGCCTTCCGCCTTGACTTCGACCTCCGCCATTGCCGCCCTGTCGATGAGCGCCCTGCTCGCCGCCTGCGGCGGCGGTGGCTCTTCGTCCATGAGCCCTCTGACCTCCACCCCCACGGCGGTGAGTCCGCCGGTCAACACCAAGGGTTTGTGGATTGCCAACGGCACGAACGTCTTGGAATACGTTCCCAGTCAGCTGGCGGGCGGCACCAGAGCCGCCGTCCCGCACTTGACGCTGGCGAGCGCGGTCTTCGGCGCGCCTCAGGGGGTTACCTTCGACGCCAACGGCAACCTCTGGGTCATGGATCCGCAAGGCATGGTCAACGGTACCCCCACTCCCGCGCTGTTCGAGTTCAGTGCAGCGGAATTGGCGGCCCTTGCCACCACGCCGGCGCCGGACCCGGTAACGACCATCACCTCCACCGCACTGAACTTTCCGCAGCAATCGGTGTTCGATGCGCAGGGTAATCAGTGGGTCACCGATCACAACAACAACGTGGTGCTGGTGTTCGCCGCGGCCGAACTCGCCATGAGCGGCACGAACAGCATCAATCCTGCGGTCTCGATCACTTCGACGAGCTTCAACGGCCCATTGGGCATCGTCTTCGACAGCTCGGGAAATCTATTCGTGGCGAACAACGGCGGCGTGCCGCAGACCGGCGGCACGATGAGCGCGGTCGGAACCAGCATCGTCAAGTTTGCCGCGAATGAGCTGCCCGCGGTGCCCATGACGGGGATGGTGACGCCGGATCTTTCGCCCAGCGTCACCTTGAGCGACGACGGCCAGGGTTCGATTCAGGGTCCCTGGGCGCTGGTGTTCGACAGCTCCGGCGATCTCTGGTCCAGCAATGCGAACACCCCGTTCACGCTGGTGGAATTCGCGCCGGCGAGTCTCATGATGACCGGGGCGCCTGACCCGGCGGTCACGCTGAGTCCCGCGACCGTTGCCGGCAATGCCACATTGAACGCCCCGAACGGCATCTGCTTCGACAACATCGGCGATCTGGCCGCGATGAACTCCGCCGGTGCATTCGGGATCGCTTTCTTTGCCAAGGATCAGCTGATCACCGGAGCGCCGACCCCGAATACGTTCATCGTCGGTACCGCGACGACATTGAACGCGCCCGCGGGCTGCAACTTCGGTCCGCTGGTCAACTGAAAGCGCCGACAACCGGGGGGGTGCGAAGGCATGCCCCTCTTGTTCAAATATCGATGACGCCGCCTCGGGGCGTCATCCTTTTTTTACGGGTACTGCGGCGCGCGGGTCCGCATCGGCGGGGGTTGACGGCTTGGCCGCCGTGGACCTCGAGACTGCCCGCGTCATCACCTCGGTTGGGGCCGGTGGTGCGGTTTTTCTCAAGATAAGGATTGCCTTGCCCAGCGAGACTTTAGCGCCATCGGCCAGCCGGGTCGCGGAGGATATCGGGTCGCCGTTCACGAATGTCCCGTTGGTGCTGCCCAAGTCCTCCACCGTGATCACGCCCGCCGTTACCGTGAATCGCGCATGCCGGCGAGAGACCGTGGTGGCCTCCACCGGCACCGCACAATCCGCATCTCGTCCCGCGACGTTGTCTCCTTCGATGAGCGGCAACGATCGGCCGTTCGGGAGCAGCAATGACGCCGCGGGCGCCGGGCGCGGCTTGCTCGACATCGCCTCGGCGGCGAACGCATAGCCGGTCTTGTAGACGGTACGAATGATTTTGGCATCGCTGGGGTCGTCGCCGAGCAAGGTCCGAAGTTCGGAGACGAGTCGGGTGAGGCTGGTGCGGGCGACATACACCTTGGGCCAGAGCAGCTCATCCAGCTCATCATAGGTGACGACCGCGGGACTGCGCTGGATGAGCACTTCGAGCAGTGTGAACATCTTCGGCTCGAGCGGCACCGGCACCCCCGCGCGGGTGAGCTGGCGCGCTTCGAGGTTCAGGACGCAGTCGGCGAACGCTAAATGCATGTCAGGGATGCTTTAGGGCTGGAAGACGAGTATCGCGGCGGCAGTAGCCTATCTCAGTCGCTCGACCCCCGCCAATTTCCGGATGCCCTATAATCTGTGGCGAGCGTGCCGCGCGTCTTCGCCGGGCTGCGCTCAACGCACGGATCGAATCTTACGAGAGCTAGGGTTAATGTCAGCCACCCATCGTCTGCTGTCGGCGGGTTTGCTCTGGGCCGCCATGACCAGCCTCGCACTGGCGCAGGCGCCCGTCCCGACGTCCGCCATCGTCAGCGTGGTCGAGGGGCCGCCGTTTTCGCTCATCCGCGGCGTGACGATCTATACGTCCACCCGAGGGGTCGTTTTGCTCCCGGGCGATGTGATCGAATCGAGCACGGGAAACCTCCTGATCCTGGAACTGCGGACCGGGGCTGCAACCAGCGCTGTCGTGGCGATCGGGCCCGTGACCCGCGCGTACTGGATAAATCAGCCCGGCGGCGCGACATTCGCCGTGCTCGATGGCTGGGTGAAGGTGGATACCGCATCGGTAACCGCGGCGGCTGACATCCGGACGGTCGGCACGCGTCTCGGCGCCGCGAGCGATGCCGGCACGTATGTGTTGCACGCCGGGGATTCGGCTGACGAGGTGTTTCACGAGCGTGGTGCGGTGACCCTCTGGGTCCCGGCCGCGGGCGGGTGGGAAAGCGCCCCGAGCAATCCGAGTGAATTCGCCGCCCGTACGCAGGGCACCGCCCTTCGGACCCAGATCGGGCTCGAGCCTGCGTTCCTGCGGGCGATGCCCTCCGCGTTTCGAGATCCCCTGCCGCTCGGCATGTCCGCCAGCCTCCACACGGCCGTCGAGCCGCAGGCGCTGCGTGACGTCGCGTACGAGGATGTCGCGAACTGGCTTACGGCACCCCTCGAGTGGCGGCGCGGCTTCACGCACCGATTCCGTCCGCGGCTCAAGGATCCGGCGTTCTATCACGCGCTGGATGCGCACCTGAGCGCGCACCCGGAGTGGGCGCCCATATTGCGCGCACCGCACGGTCAGTGATGTGCGCCGCGCAAGGACCCTTCGAGTTATGCCCTTGCATCATTTCTGATAACGTACTTGTCCGGTGTGGGGAGGGGCCGGAACGATGAACATCGCCTTGAAATTCAACTTGCTGTTGCTGCTGCTGTTCGCGGCGAGCATGAGTTTGACGTACTTCATCGCCAGAGAGCTGCTGGAAACCAATGCAAGGGTCAGCGTGCAGGAGAATGCGCGCATCATGATGCGCTCCGCGCTCGCGGTAAGGACCTACACGTCCACGCAGATCGAACCGCTCCTGGACAGCCAAAACCACTACAAGTTTCTGCCGCAGACGGTCCCCTCGTACGCGGCGACCGAGTATTTCAACAGCCTCGCCTCGAGCGCCGACCTGCGCGACTACGCCTACAAAGAAGCCACCTTGAACCCCACCAACCCACGCGATCGCGCCGCCGAATGGGAAATCGACGTGGTCGACCGCTTCCGGCAGCATCCCGATCTCAAAGAACTGGTGGGCGAGCGCGACGGGGCGTTTGGCCGGACCCTCTATCTTGCTCAGCCGCTGCAGATCAAGGATACGACCTGTCTCGTCTGCCACAGCACGGTGAGCGCGGCGCCCCAGACCATGATCGACATGTATGGGACCGCGAACGGTTTTGGGTGGAAGCCGGACGAGATCGTCGGCGCGCAGGTGGTGTCCGTGCCGCAATCGGTCGCGATCAAGCGCGCCGATGACATTGTCACGAAGATCTTGTACTTGCTGACGGGGCTGTTCGTGGTGCTGTTCATCACGCTCAACATCATGCTGTCCACGCTCGTGATCCGGCCGATCAAAAAACTCGGCGGCATCGCCGACCAGGTGAGCCTCGGCAAGATGGAGGCCCCGGAGTTTCCCGCCACGGGTTCGGATGAAATGGCCGCTCTCGGCCAGTCGTTCAACCGCATGCGGCGCAGCCTGGCCGAGGCCATTCACATGCTCGACAGGTAGCGTCGGACAAGGATCCCAGCCCGGTGGACGGACCCCAGACCCTCGGCAAGTACGACATTCTCGATGTGCTCGGCGTTGGCGGCATGGGTACCGTGTACCGTGCTCGTGATCGCGTTTTGGAACGGATCGTGGCGGTCAAGCTTCTGCATGAAGCAAAGGACCGGAGAATGGGAGCGGAGGAGCACGGGATTCGATTCCTGAATGAAGCGCGTGCCGTCGCGCGCTTGAACCACCCCAACATCGTGTCGCTGTTCGAGTTTTCCGATGAGGATCCCGCTGGCACGTTTTTCGCGATGGAATTCGTGGAGGGTCGTACCGTCGCCGACTATCTCCTCGAGGAGAGCGCAGTCCGTGTGCGCCGCGCGATCCCGCTGATTCTTCAGCTCTTGGCCGGCTTGGGCTACGCCCATGCGAACGGCGTGATCCATCGCGACATCAAGCCCTCGAATCTGCTGGTGACCGCGGATCACCGGCTCAAGATCAGCGACTTCGGCATCGCCAAAATCGGCTCCACCCGGCACACTTCGACGGGCCTGATGATCGGCACCCCGGCTTACATGGCACCCGAGCGGTTTCGTGGCGATGAAGTCGATCGGCGTTGCGATGTGTATTCCGCGGCCGTGGTGTTCTTTGAGTTGCTGACCGGCAGCAGGCCGTTCACAGGTGAACTCACCGAAATCGTGTACCAGGTCTGCCACGTGACTCCGAGTGCCGGATCGAGCGTGGAGCGCGCGGTACCGGCGGCGCTCGACCCCGTGCTCGCCAAGGGTCTCGCCAAGGATCCGGACGCGCGTTATCAGACGGCGGGGGAGTTTGCCGCTGCGATCTCCGCCGTCAGCGACGCGCTCGGGAGGAGCGCTGGACGGGGCGAGAACGTGGACATCCTACCAACGGTTTTGATGACCCGGCACATGCCGCGGGGCGAGACCTGCACACCCGAGCAACTCGCGGACATCGAGCGGCACCTGACCCCGATCCTCGGTCCCATGGCGAGGATCGTCGTGAAGCGAGCGGCCGCGTTGGCAAAGGATCGGCAGCAACTGTGCCGTTCGCTCGTGGAATATTTGCATAGTGATGAGGAGCGTGAGCGGTTTCTGCGCGACGTGGGCATGGAACCACGCACGGATACGCTGGCTGCGCAAAAAGCGGCACCGATCATCGGCGTGATCACGCCGGAAACCCAGGATCGGACAACGACGGTTCTCATGCGGTACATCGGTCCCATCGCGGCCATTCTGGTCAAGAAGACAGCACAGTCTGCTACCGGCGAAGGTGAATTCTACCGGCGGCTGACGGAGCGCATTGCCGACGAGAGGGAGCGCGCCAGATGCCTCGCGGAGCTTACGCAAGCGAATGAGATCTAGCGGAGAGAACAGAATGAAAGTGGCATTTATCGGAATCGGCAATATGGGAAAGCCGATGGCGTCGAATATCGCCAGGCGCGGCCATGAGGTTTTCCTCTTTGATGCGAACCCGGCGGCGGCGGCCGGGGTGGCGATGGAGACCGGCGCCACTGTCCTCGGTTCCCTGTCGGAAGTTTCCGTCGCGGAAGTCATCGTGACAATGCTCCCCGATGGCAAAGTAGTGCAGGAGGTGGCGCTCGGCGAGCACGGAATCGCTGCTTCGGCCAAACCCGGCACGATCGTCGTCGATATGAGTTCCAGCCAGCCGTTGATTACCCGCGACACGGGAGCGGCCCTCGCCCTGAAGAAGATCGCGCTCATCGATGCGCCCGTGTCCGGCGGCGTCGCGAAGGCCGTGTTGGGGACATTGACGATCATGATCGGCGGCGACGACCCGGCGACCATTGAGAGAGTGAAGCCCGTCCTTTCGTGCATGGGCACCACGTTTTTCGAAGTGGGCAAACTGGGCTCCGGTCATGCCGCCAAGGCGCTGAATAATATCGTGGCGGCGGGAAACTATGCGGTGCTCGCCGATGCGTTGCTGGTCGGCGAGCGCTATGGGATCGACCGCGAGATGTTGGTCGACATCGTCAATGTATCGACGGGCCAGTCTTTTATATCCACGGTTGTCATGAAGCAATTTGTCCTGCCCGGAACGTTCAACACCGGATTCACGATCGGTCTGCTGGCGAAAGACGCTAGTATTGCAGCCGAACTAAGTCAGGGGCTCGGCTGCAAGAGTCCGCACATTGAGTTGACCAGCAGGCGCTGGGCGGAGGCACGGGACTCGCTGGGGGGAAGTGCCGATAATTCCAAGGCGATCGTGGCCTGGGCCAAGGGGTGATTCGAGATTGGAGAAGAAGATAAATGCGAACCGAACAGCGTGGTGCGCCGATAAGGTGGATGAATAGGCCGGGTTGGCTGATCCGCTTCGGATGTGCCGCGGGCGCGGCCGGCGTCATGAGCGTTGCCGCCGGGGCGCAATCTCTGTTCGACAGTGGGCGCGCTGGATTCACGGAACCACAGGCCACACG
>JBARBX010000420.1:0-5054 GCA_049793535.1 Steroidobacteraceae bacterium
GCTCACGGCGGCCCCGGCGTCGACTCGCGGCGAAAAGTGCTCCGCTCCGGCCGGCACCTCGCCCGCCTGCAGCGCGCCGGCGGCGGCGGTCCATGCCTTGAATCCGCCGTCGAGGACGGCGACCGCATCGTGCCCCAGCCAGCGCAGCATCCACCAAAGCCTCGCCGCAAAAGAGGAGTTGGCGTCGTCGTAGGCGACGACTTGAGTCCGGTTGCCGATTCCGAGTTCGCCCAAACGCGCGGCGAAGACCTCCGGCTGCGGCAGGGGGTGGCGGCCGGTGTCCGGTCCCACGGGCGCCGACAGGTCTCGGTTGAGGTCAGCATAGCGAGCTTCGGGGATGTGCGCCTCGAGGTATGCCCGCCTTCCCGCCCCCGGAGAGCCAAGATCGAAGCGGCAATCGACGACGGCCAGATGCGGCCGGCCCAGCAGCGCCCGCAGCGAATCCACGTCGATCAAGGTCTTGAACATACAATCAAAGCTTAGCGCGACGATGAATGAACTGCATCCGCTACAATTGCACCATGGCACTCACCCTGTACTGGGGCAGCGGCAGTCCGTTCTCGTGGCGGGTGCTGCTCGCGCTCGAACACAAACAATTGCCCTACGTGTCGCAGCTCCTGCATTTCGACAAGCAGGAACACCAGTCGCCGCAGATGCTGAAGCTCAATCCGCGCGGCCGGGTGCCGGTATTGAAGGACGGAGACTACGTGTGCTTCGAATCGGTGGCGGTGCTCTACTACCTGGACGTCAAATACCCGCAGGCACCCATATTCGGCGCCACGCCCGAGGAAGCCGGGGTCATCATGCGCGTCATCTGCGAATTCATGGCCTACGCCGAACCGTCGCTGGTCAAGATCACCGGGGCGATCTTCAGCGATTCGGTCGGCGAGAACATCGACGAACTGACCGACGCCATGCACATCGTGGCGCGCGAGGCGCGCACCATCGAGGGACGCCTGAGCAAGGAGCAGTGGATCGTGGGCGCGAATTATTCGGCCACCGACATGGTGATATTCCCTTGGATTCAGGTGCTGCGCCGTGCGCTCGACCGAAGCTCCGCCGCGGAATTGGGTGCGCGCTTTCTGCCCATGGAGCGCAACTATCCCGCGCTCGCGCGCTGGATTCATCGCATCGAAGCGCTTCCCGGCTACGAGCGGACCTATCCGCCTCATTGGCGTGAAAGCTGAAATTTCGCTCACCGCGAGGTAGGCTGGCGGGGTCCGCCCAACGGGCGTCAATTCGGGAAGCAAATGAAATGGTGCATGTGAAATTTGCGGGCAAGATCGTTTTCGTGGGTTTCGGCAGCATCGGACAGGGTGTCTTGCCACTGATCTTGCGCCACATCGGCACTTCGCCCGGCCGCATCACCATCGTTACCGCCGAAGACGCCGGCCGCGCTCAAGCCGTCGAGTCCGGGGTGAAGTTCGTCAAGACGGCGCTCACGCGCGAGAACTACCGGCAAATTCTCACCCCGCTGCTCGACGCGGGCGATTTCCTGCTGAATCTGTCCGTCGACGTGTCGAGCGTCGCCCTCATTCAATTGGCGCGCGAACGCGGCTGCATGTATCTCGACACCTGCATCGAGCCGTGGGCCGGGGGTTATACCGACCCGCAGGCGTCGGTGGACACGCGCAGCAACTACACCATGCGCCTGGAGGCCCTGAGCCTGCGCAAGGACGCCCGCAAGGCGCCTACGGCCGTGCTCACGCACGGCGCCAATCCCGGCCTGGTCTCGCATCTGGTCAAGCAGGCTTTGCTCAACATTGCCGCCGACACCGGCGTCAATGCGGGAACGCCGGACAGCCGCGAGGCGTGGGCGCGGCTTGCGCAAACGCTCGGCATCAAGGTCATGCACATCGCCGAACGCGACACTCAGGTCACCAACGTGCCGAAGCAGGCGAACGAGTTCGTCAATACCTGGTCGGTCGACGGCTTCGTCAGCGAAGGAGCACAGCCGGCCGAACTCGGATGGGGCACCCACGAGAAGCATTTTCCGGCGGACGGCGGGCGCCACACGCACGGGTCGGGCTGCGCGATCTATTTAAATCGCCCCGGCGCCAGCACGCGGGTGCGCACCTGGACCCCCAAGGCGGGGCATTTCCACGGATTCCTGATCACCCATTCCGAGGCGATTTCACTGGCCGACTACTACACGGTCATGGACGGCCCGCGGGTGGCTTACCGCCCGACCAGCCACTATGCCTATCATCCGAGCGACAACGCCGTGCTGTCGGTGCACGAATTCGCCGGCAACAATTGGCGCCTGCAGGACCGCAAACGCATCATGCTGAGCGAGATCACGGCCGGCATCGACGAGCTCGGCGTGCTGCTCGCCGGACACAAAAGGAACGCCTATTGGTACGGCTCGCAACTGTCCATCGACGAGGCGCGCAAATTGGCGCCGTACAACAGCGCCACCAGTCTGCAAGTCACCGCCGCGGCGTTGTCCGGGATGATATGGGCCATGGAGAATCCGGACCGCGGCATCGTCGAGCCCGACGAGATGGACCATCGCCGCACGCTCGACATCTGCCGGCCGTACCTGGGCGAGGTGGTCGGCAAGTACACCGACTGGACGCCTCTGTACCAGCGCGGCGAACTGTTCGCCGAGGACATCGACGCCACCGATCCCTGGCAGTTCAAGAACGTTCGGGTGGCTTAGGAGCCGGGCTCCCTGGGGCCGTAGCGGACGGCGAGCACGGTGAACAGCGTGGTTCCGGAGGGAAGCTCCACGCTGATTTCATCGTCGAGGCGCTTGCCCAAAAGGCTTCGCCCGAGCGGCGAATCCATGCTCACGTAGGCCTCCTCCATGTCGAATTCGTCCGGCCCGACGAGGCGATACCAGCGCACGGCCCGGCCCTGATCGCTCTCGAGCTGCACCCAGGCGCCGAAGTACACGCGGTTCGGGTCGCGCCGTTCGCCCTGGCCCAAATGATCGACGATGGTCATGCCCTCGAGACGCTTGCGTAGAAAACGCACGCGCCTGTCGATCTCGTGCAGGCGCTTCTTGCCGTAGGTGTATTCGGCATTCTCCGAGCGATCTCCCTGCGCGGCGGCTTCCGACACCGCTTGGGTGACTCGCGGGCGCTCGTCGTGCCATAGCCGATCGAGCTCATCCTTGAGGCGCCTGGCGCCCTCGGGAGTGATGTATTTCGAGCCAGGGAGAGTGGGCGGGCGATATCTTGACACGGTTCATCAAAGCATGAAGACGTTAGGACGTGAACTCCGTACTGCGGCGAATGCAATCGACTGAGCGGCCGTTCACAGATTGCTGGCGGCGCGAATCTTAAGCTCTACCCCATGAGCGTTAAATACTACACCCACTTTATCGCGCAGTCGGAAGGAGCCGTCGAATACAACGAATACCGAGGCGTCGTGGAACTCCTCGATCGATCGAGCAAGGTGGAAGGCGATCGCGCCATCGCGCGCATGCTGGCACGCAGTTTCGATCTCGAGGAAACCGACATTCAAGTTTTGCAGTGGGACCATTTGCACTAGGTCCCAGACATCGATCCCCTAGCGGGCTTTACTTCCCTTCAATGAAGTCCGCCTCTCCGCCCCGAGCTTACACTCGGGGCTTTTTTTTGCGCGGTGTTAGACTTAACGCCGCCCAGACTTGGGGCGGGAGGGAACATGCGCATATTGGTACTAGGATTGGCCGCGCTCGCCGGCTTGAGTCTATCGGGATGTGGCTACAACACCATGCAATTACAGGACGAGAAGATCAAGGCCGCTTGGTCGGAGGTACTGAATCAGTATCAACGCCGGGCGGACCTCATCCCGAACCTGGTAAACACGGTCAAGGGCTATGCCGCCCAGGAGAGCTCGGTCCTTCTGGGGGTGACGGAGGCTCGTGCCAAGGTCGGCTCCATCCAGGCGACGCCTGAACTGGTCAACGATCCGGCGGCCTTCGCCAAATTCCAAGCCGCCCAGTCGCAGCTCACCAGCGCCCTGTCGCGCCTGCTGGTGGTCACCGAAAATTATCCGCAATTGAAATCCGACCAGAATTTCCGCGACCTTCAGGCGCAGCTCGAAGGCACGGAGAACCGCATCACCGTGGCGCGCAACCGCTACATCCAGGCGGTGCAGGACTACAACGTGACGGTGCGTTCCTTTCCCGGCAACCTCACCGCCATGATGTTCGGCTACAAGCCGAAGCCGAGCTTCACCGTCGAGAACGAGGCCGCGATATCCAACCCGCCGAGCGTCGATTTCTCGGCGCCGGCGCCGAAGCCCGCGCCGGCGCAGTAGGAGCGGTGGAATACTCAGACAGGCTCCTGATGTTGGGTCGCGCTGCCGCGGGGTTGGCGTTGCTTGTGGCGGCAGTGCCGGCCGGAGCGCTGATCGCCGTGCCGCCGCTGACCGGGCGGGTCGTCGATCTCACCGGCACCCTGTCCGGCGCGGCGGTGGCGCGCATCGAAGCCAAGCTCGCGGCTTTCGAGGACAAGAAGGGCAGTCAAATCGCAGTGCTCATCGTGCCCAGCACGCAGCCGGAGGAGATCGAGCAGTTCGGCATTCGGGTCGAGGACGCGTGGAAGCTGGGGCGCAAGGGCGTGGATGACGGCGCCTACCTGATCGTGGCCAAGAACGATCGGCACGTGCGCATCGAGGTGGGGTATGGCTTGGAGGGAGCGCTGTCCGATGCGATCGCGAACCGCATAGTCGATGAGACCATCGCTCCTCACTTCAAGCAGGGCGACTTCGATGGCGGCATCGAAGAGGGCGTCGACAAGATGATTGCGGTGGTCGACGGCGAGCCCCTGCCCGAGCCCGATAGAAGGTGGGAACGCCACGGCGGCCTGGGAAATCTCTTGCCGCTGCTATTGGTAGTGGTGGTGATCGGCGGCGGCGTGCTGCGCGCCGTGTTCGGCAGACTATTCGGCTCGGTGGCCACCGGCGGCATTGCCGGCGGGCTGGCCTGGATCTTCAGCCACTTGGCTTTCATCGGGCTGGGCGCCGGCGTATTCGCCTTCGTGATCGCCATGCTGGCCGGGTCGAGCTCGAGTACATGGTCGGCGGGCAGGGGCTGGGGCGGCGGCTTCGGCGGCGGTGGG
>JBARBX010000421.1:0-2494 GCA_049793535.1 Steroidobacteraceae bacterium
CAGCAGGAGGCCGGGAAATATAGTTTCCACCCCCAGGGCCAAGAGCAGCGATGCCAGGAAGCCGATGATCTGCCCGAGCACCCACAGTACGAAAGCCTTGCGCGTTGCCAGGCCCTGAATTTCGCTGAAGCCCATCACCTGCAGCACGATGCTCCAGATCAGCAGCAGGACATACGAAATGAACTGCAGATGCACCAGCAACACCAGAAAACCCTCGGCATCGGCGCGAGGAGTCTCGACGAAGGCCGCCTCTCCGGCGAGCAGCGCGGTCAGCACCCAGATGGCGAGCGAGGCAGCCAACGGTACGCTGCCGTAGGCGAGCACGTGAATGACCTGCGTGGTGCTCGACTTGCCGCCGGCGCGGGCGCCCAGGCGCCGGTAGATGACCGCCATCAAGAACAGGCTCAGGATCCCTGCAACGCCGCCGTAGGCAAAGGAATTTCCGAGGATTTCTCCCACGTCGCGATGCGCGCCGGCGCCCTGGGTACGATACAGGGCGAGAAAGTTGCCGATGCCCTGGGCCGCCGCCAGCAAGTAATCGACTAGACCCACGGGCCGCGCCGCCATGTCGCGAAACACGCGCCGGGGCCTAAGCCAGACATCTTGCAACGGTCGAATGGGGTCGGTCGGCAACATCCGAGCAGCCTACGCAATCCATGTTGCTGACTCCAGCACCACGCACAGATGACAGCAGACTTTTTCGGGGCTACTCTCACAATGAGTTCGTACGATCTCCCAGGAGAAGAGTGACCATGGCAAAGAAGAGCAAGTCGAAGAAACGTCCCGTGGCAAAGGCAAAGGCAAAGCGCCACGCCGCCAAGAAGAGTGTCGCGAAAAAGAAAGCACGACCGGGCAAGGCAAAAGCCAAGAAGGCCGTCAAAGCAAGGGTTGCGAAGAAGGCCGTAAAAGCTGCGCCCAAGAAGGCCAAGCCCAAAGCCAAAGTCGTTGCCAAGAAAACTGCGCCCAAGCGACCCGCGGCGCCGATGCCGGCACCCATGGCAGCACCGCCTGCAGCGCCGGTTGCGGAGACGCCGACATCGGCGACTCCCAGTACAGAACCGTTGGCGTTTTAAAGATTCGCCGAGGGGTTCAGGCGCGCATCAGCCCCTGAAGGGGGCGCGCGCCGTTACTGTCGGGGAATACTCGGGTGGATAAAGTCCGCGCATCGACGTGCATATGCTCGTCGAGCACGGATTTGAACACGCTGCGCAAGTCGAGCGTCGGCCGCAAATCGCGTTGATCGAGCAGCGCTCCCTGCCCAAGGCCCGGCCAGTCCGCGATCACACGGCCGCCGTGCACGGCGCCGCCCGCGAGAAAGGCGCAGCCGCCGGTCCCGTGATCGGTGCCGCGCGTGCCGTTCATGGCGGCGGTGCGGCCGAATTCGGTCACCACCAGTACGGCGGTCTGCGGCCATAGGGGACCCAGGTCGTCCGCCAGCGCGCGCAAGGCCCGGTCCAGTCCGGCCAGCCGTTGTGCCAGCGCACCCTGGGAGCCGCCCTGGTTGGCATGCGTATCCCAGCCGCTGGCTTCGATGACCGCCACTTCCGGACCGCCTGCGCTGCGCATCAATGTAGCCGCCATGTGTGCCGCGCCGCTGATCCGATCCGGAGCGGCCGGCTTGACCGCGCCGCCCGCGGTCGCCATCGCCGGCTCGCCCCCCTCGTCGGTGAGCTTGTCGGTCTGCACCGCCTCGCTCAAACGGGCGGAAAACCAATCATCCTTGGAGTACAGGTCCGCCAGTCGCGACAGCAGTTCCTCATCCACATCCGGAGTCGCCTGCGGCGATTTGGAAATCACCGGCGCATCGCCGCGCAGGATCAACGGCACATTCTGGCTGATCGCGACGGCGCGCTCGCCAGCAGTGCCGGCGCCGGCGCCTGCGCCGCTGCCCAAGGCGGCGAGCGCGCGGTTGAGCCAACCGTCGGCCGTGCCCAAAGGCTTGGTGAGGCCATTCTCGAGCACGTTCTGTCCGTCGAAATGCGACCGGTCCCGGTAGGGCGAGGCGACGGCGTGGAATACCACCACCTCGCCGGCGAGGTAGCGTTCGTGCAAGAACGCGAAGGAGGGGTGCAGGCCGAAGGTACCGTTCAGCGCGAGCGCTCCCTGCGGCGAACCCGGGGCGGCGATCGCGAGCTCGCGGTGCAGGACCGCATAGTCAGGATCGGCGTACGGGGGCACGGCGGCGAGACCATCCAGTGCCCCCCGCAAGATCACCACGACGAGGCGCGCGGATCCGCCGCTGCGGGCAAACAGCACCTTGGGTAGGGCAGTGCTCGCCGCCAATGCGCCGGCGCCCAGCAGAAAGCGGCGCCGATCGAACCTGGAGTGAAAGGGGTGCATGGCTATCTCCGCTGAAATTCAGGGCTCATGAGCAGCAGGGCGAGCGCCTGGGTGCCGGAGGCGGCGCGCCGCAACGCCGTCACGGTCTCCGGACGCGCATAAGCCCCCAGGCTCGATGCCGCGACCGCCACGGGTTCCAGACCCTGCTCATACC
>JBARBX010000422.1:0-11468 GCA_049793535.1 Steroidobacteraceae bacterium
AGGGGTTTACCGATCCACGCCTTGTTGAGATTTGCCGCCGTTCGCACGATTCCGCCGCGAATCACGCTTGGAAACGCCAGGCCCACCGCGTGATCGCCGGGCACGTTCGAGACCACGGTCTGCAGTGCGTCGAGCAAGGTCTCGGTCGAGTCCTGGGCCGGCGTCGGCGTGCTGAAACGCTCGCCGGCGAACGCGCCGGTCTCCACATCCACCAATGCGCACTTGATGGAGGAACCGCCGACATCGACGCCGATAGCCAAGCGGGAGGATTTCAATTTAAGGTACGCATGTGAGTTTCGCCCGCTGTCGCCCCGATACGACCCTATAATAACGGTTACATGAACTCGATTGATACCCAGTTTACGAACCGACGCAACGCCGCTCTGCAGCCCGGCACGCTGCTGGCCGCTCTGCTGGATCGCCTCACCCGTACGCTCGGCAAGAATCCGGACACGGCGACGACGAGGGACATGTACGACGCGTTGTCGCTCGCGGTGCGCGAGGAGCTGACCTTGCGCTGGCTCGCGACGCAGCGCCGTGTCGCGAATGCCCGCGTGAAGCGGGTGTGCTATTTCTCCGTCGAATATCTGCCCGGCCGAACCTTGATCAACGCCTTGTCCAGTCTGGAAGGCAACCTGCTGCAGGAGGCGCGCACCGCCTTGCGCGACCTTGGCCATGACCTCGACGAGGTGGCCGCCCAGGAGGTCGATCCCGGCCTGGGCAACGGCGGCCTCGGCCGTTTGGCGGCATGTTTTCTGGATTCTCTGGCGACGCTGCACTATCCCGCCGTGGGCTACGGCATCCGCTACGACTACGGCATATTCACGCAGGTCGTGGACCGCGACGGCGCGCAGCGCGAAGTCGCGAGCAGTTGGCTTCGGTTGCGCAATGTTTGGGAGATGCCGAGCGGCAGCATGCGCTACACGGTGCGATTCGGCGGCCGGTTGGAGGCGCCCACTGGAGCGGCCGAGGGCGCGGCGCATCGTTGGCTCGATACCAGCGACATGTACGCCGTCGGCTACGATCAAATGATTCCCGGCAACCGTGGCCCCACGGTCAATCACCTGAGACTCTGGTCCGGCCGAGCCATCACCCCGTTCCACATCGACGCCTTCAATGCGGGCGATTATGCCGCCGCGGTTCAGGAACAGGTGGCGGCAAAGAACTTGTCGCGCGTGCTGTACCCGGACGACTCGACGCCGCAGGGCAAGGAGCTGCGGCTCAAGCAGCAGTATTTCTTCGTGAGCGCAAGCTTGCAGGACATGTTGGCGACGCATATGCGAGAGGGGCGAACGCTCGAGTCCATTCCCGACTCGATCGCAATTCAGCTCAACGACACGCACCCCGCGGTGGCCATTCCGGAATTGATGCGCCTGCTGGTCGACGAGCACGGGTCGTCGTGGGCGGACGCTTGGCGCATTACGACGCGCGTATTCTCCTACACCAACCACACCCTGCTGCCGGAAGCGCTCGAAACCTGGCCCGTCGCGATGTTCGAGCGGCTGCTGCCGCGGCATTTGCAGATCATCTATCTCATCAACCGTGATTTTCTGCGCGCCGTCGAGGACAGGTATCCCGGCGATCTGGGGCGCCGCAGGCGCTTGTCGATCATCGACGACGAGGGCGATCGCCGCGTGCGCATGGCGCACCTGGCCATCATCGGCAGCCACCGCGTCAACGGGGTGGCGCAGCTGCACTCGGATCTCATGCGTAAGCAGGTGTTCTCCGGCTTTGCCGAGCAGTTCCCCGATCGATTCATCAATGTGACCAACGGGATCGCAGTGCGCCGTTGGTTGAAACAATCGAATCCCGGCCTCTCGGCGCTGCTCACGGAGCGCCTCGGGTTTTCCTGGGAGAACGATCTCGAGGAACTCGGGCGCCTGAGCGGGGCGGCCGACGATGCGGAATTTCGCCGGCAGTTCCGCGGCATCAAGCGCACCAACAAGCAGCGGCTCGCCGACGAGGTCATGCGGCGCACGGGAGTGGAAATCAGCCTCAATTCCCTGTTCGACGTGCAGGTGAAGAGAATCCACGAGTACAAACGCCAGCTCCTGAACCTGTTGTACGTGGTGACGCGCTACCGGCACATCCGGGAGAATCCGCGCGCCGCCGTCGTGCCTCGGACCGTGATCTTTGCCGGCAAGGCGGCTCCCGGCTACGCGATGGCCAAGGCCATCGTCAAGCTCATCAACAATGCGGCGCGGGTCATCAATGCCGATCCGACCGTGCGCGACAAGCTGCGCGTTGTGTTCCTGCCTGACTACGACGTCTCTCTCGCGCAGCAGATCATGCCCGCGGCGGATCTGTCGCAGCAGATCTCCACCGCGGGAATGGAGGCGTCGGGCACCGGCAACATGAAGCTGGCGCTGAACGGGGCGCTCACCATCGGCACGCTGGACGGAGCGAACATCGAGATTCGCGACCACGTGGGTGCGGAGAATGTGTTCATATTCGGCCTCACCGCAGAGGAGGTCGCCGCGCGGCGCGCGGCCGGCTATCGGCCGCGGCGGGAGGTCGAAGCGAATCCCGACCTCAAGAGCACCCTCGATCTCATCGAATCCGGATACTTCACGCCCGGAAAACCGGATGACGCCAGGCCGGTGATCAACCGGCTGCTCGGCGACGGCGAGCCGTTTCTCGTGCTCGCGGATTTCGCGGCGTACGCCGCGGCGCAGGACCAAGTGGACGCCCTCTACGTTCAGGAGGACGAATGGAGCCGTAGGGCAATCCACAACTGCATGAACATGGGCTATTTCTCGAGCGACCGGAGCATTCGCGAGTATGCGGACCGCATTTGGGCCGTGAAGCCCGTGATGTAGGTGCGATTCATTTGAGCGACTCAGGCCTCACCGACTTCGATCTTTACCTGTTCGGCGAGGGCAAGCACGAGCGCATCTACGACAAGCTCGGCGCACACCCGTACGGCGCTGGCGCCGCGTCGGGCACCCGCTTCGCGGTGTGGGCGCCCAATGCCGGGCGAGTCAGCGTCGTCGGACCCTTCAATCATTGGAACGGCGATGCGCACGTGATGCGCGGCCGCGGTTCCTCGGGCGTCTGGGTGTTGGCGGTGCCCGGCGTCGGCGCGGGCACCGCCTATAAGTACGAAATACGCGACCGCACCGGCCGCCTGTTCGTCAAGGCTGACCCGTACGGATTTGCGATGCAGCTGCGCCCGGAGAACTGCTCGGTGGTGGCCTCGTTGGATGGCTACCGTTGGGGCGATTCACAGTGGCTGGTGGAGCGCGCGCAGGGCGATCCGCGGCGCCGGCCGCTCAATGCCTACGAGGTGCACTTGGGGTCGTGGCGCCGGCCATGGGATCAGCGGTCGCCGCCCTTCATGAGCTGGCGCGAGGCGGAGGAGCAGCTTATTCCCTATGTCCTCGAGATGGGCTACACGCACCTCGAGTTGATGGGCGTCGCCGAGCATCCGCTCGACGCATCCTGGGGCTATCAGGTGGTCGGCTACTATGCGGTGACGGCGCGCTACGGCTCTGCGCAGGATTTCATGCACTTCGTCGATCGATGCCACCAGGCTGGAATCGGCGTGATTCTCGACTGGGTGCCGGCGCATTTCCCGCGGGACGATCACGGCCTGGCGTATTTCGACGGTTCCGCGCTGTACGAACATGCGGATTCCCGGCTCGGCGAACACATGGAATGGGGCACCAAGATATTCAACTATGGCCGCCATGAAGTGCGAAATTTTCTGGTCGCCAATGCGCTGTTCTGGGCGGAGCGCTATCACGTCGATGGGCTGCGGGTGGACGCCGTGGCATCCATGCTCTATTTGGACTACAGCCGCAAGCCCGGGGAGTGGCTTCCGAACCGGGACGGCGGGCGTGAGAACCTGGACGCCATCGAATTCCTGCGCCAGATGAACGATGCCGTGCATCGCGCATTCCCCGGTGTGCTGATGATCGCCGAAGAGTCGACTTCGTTCGCCGGCGTGACTCGGCCGCCCGATCACGGCGGCCTCGGATTCAATTTCAAATGGAACATGGGCTGGATGAACGACACGCTGCGGTATGCGGCGCTCGATCCCGTTTACCGCCGCTACAATCACCAGCTAATCACCTTCTCGTTCGTCTATGCCTGGTCGGAGAATTTCGTCCTGCCGATCTCGCACGACGAGGTGGTTCACGGCAAGCGGTCGCTGCTCGCCAAGATGCCCGGCGACGATTGGCAGAAGCGCGCCAATTTTCGCCTGCTGCTCGCCTACATGTGCGCGCATCCCGGCAAGAAGCTCTTGTTCATGGGCTCTGAATTCGGGCAATGGCAGGAGTGGCGGGACCACGAGCAATTGGAATGGGGGCAGCTTGCGTCGCCGGAGCACTCGGGTTTGCGCGAGTGCGTGCGCCGCCTCAACCATCTGTACCGCGCGACGGCGCAATTCTACGGCAGCGATTGCGATCATGAAGGATTTCGCTGGGTGGATCTGCACAATGCCGATGAAAGCATCTGGGCGTTCGCGCGGCGCAGCGTCGGCCACGACGGCGGCGCTCCCATCACCTGCGTATTCAACGCGACGCCGGTGCCGCGCGAGGGGTACGGCGTCGGGGTCGCCGAACCGGGCTCCTACCGCAAGCTGTTCGACTCGGACGAGGCCGGATTCGGCGGCTCGGGGTACAACCGCCAGCTCCAGGTGGGCGCGTCGCACGAGGGCACGCAAGGATATCCGTGCTCGCTGCGGCTGAATTTGCCGCCGCTCGCAGCCTTGTTCTTCATCGGGCCCGTGCAGGAGTCCGCGTGAAGGCCATTCAAGCGGGACTGCCCCGGCCCTTGGGCGCTGCTTGGACGAAACGCGGCGTGAACTTCGCCCTGTTCTCGAGCAACGCGACACGCGTCGAGGTCTGCCTGTTCGATGCGCAAAGCGGCGCCGAGGTTCTGCGCTGCGATCTGCCGGGGCGCACCGGCGACATATGGCACGGCCTGCTGTCGCCGCGCCGGGCGGCTCCGGGAACCCGCTATGCATACTTCGTTCACGGTCCCATGGAGCCGGAGAAGGGGCATCGATTCGATGCCACAGCCGCTTTGATCGATCCCTATGCGCGCGCGCTGTCCCCGCAATTGCCGCTGCGTTCGTTGGTGATCGACGACGCTTTCGACTGGGGCGAAGACCGGCCGCCCGCCCATCCCTGGCGGGATACTCTCATCTACGAGCTGCACGTCAAGGGATTCACGCAGCTCCACCCGGCGGTGCCGGCGCAGTGGCGCGGCAAATATCTCGGATTGACGGTGGCTCCCGTCGTCGAACATTTGAAGTCCATCGGCGTGACCGCGGTCGAGCTGCTGCCCTGCCAGTCCTTCGTCACCGAACAGTTTTTGCGCGACCGCAATTTGCGCAATTACTGGGGCTACAACCAAGTGGCCTGGTTCTCGCCCGCGAACGAATACGCCGTGCACGATGCCGTCGGCGAATTCAAGGCCATGGTGAAGGCCCTGCATGAGGCGGGCATCGAAGTCATCATGGATGTTGTGTTCAATCACACCGCCGAAGGCAACGAGGCGGGTCCGCTCCTCTCCTTGCGCGGCATCGACAATGCGGTCTACTACCGTCTCATGCCCGAGGACAGGCGCTTCTATGAGAATGTCACGGGCTGCGGCAACACCGTCAATTGCCAACACCCCCAGGTTCGCGCCCTGATCATCGACTGCCTCAAGTACTGGGTCGAGGACATGCACGTGGACGGATTTCGCTTCGATCTGGCGACCGTGCTGGGTCGCGAAGGCGAGGGTTTCAACGAACACTCCGCGTTTTTCAAATCGCTGCGCGCCGAAGCCTCGCTCGCCTACGTCAAGGTGATCGCCGAACCGTGGGACGTGGGCCTCGGCGGCTACCAGCTCGGGCGATTTCCGCCGGGATGGTCGGAATGGAACGATCGCTACCGGGACACGATGCGCTCGTTCTGGCGGCGCGACGGCGGCAGGATCGGCGAATTCGCGGAGAGGTTCGCCGGTTCCAGCGATCTGTTTCGCCACAACGGGCGCAAGCCGACCGCCGGCATCAACTTCCCGACCTCGCATGACGGCTTTACGCTGTACGACCTGGTTTCCTACGACCAAAGGCACAACGAAGCCAATCTCGACGGCAATGCGGATGGCCACAACGACAACCTGAGCTGGAATTGCGGAGCGGAAGGCACGACCGACGATGCGGGCGTGAACAGGCTGCGCCAGCGTCAGATGCGCAATATTTTGACGACGCTGTTCTTCTCGCAGGGCGTGCCCATGCTGCAAGCGGGCGATGAATTCGCGCGCACGCAACGCGGCAACAACAACGCTTATTGCCAGGACAACGAGATATCCTGGCTCGACTGGCGATTGCGCAGCGTCAATCTGGATCTGCTGCGCTTCGTCCGATTGCTCACGCAGCTACGGCGCCGGCACGTCGAGTTCCGCCGCGAGACCTTTCTCAAAGGTGCGGCGTCGCGCGCCGGCGTCAAGGACGTGACCTGGCTGAATGCGGCGGGCACCGAGATGACGCAGGCGCAGTGGCACGATGGGAGTCTGCGCGCCCTCGGAATCTGGTTCAGCAAACAGAACAGCCTGGAGGGCCGCCTGCTGCTGCTGGTGAACGCCGGCGACGCCGCGCAGATCTTCTCTCTTCCGGCGGCTCCGGCCGGCGAGCCGTGGATTTGTCAATTCGACACGGCGCAGGACATGCACGAGTCCAAGAGCCTCGGGCAGGCTCGCGAGTATCGCCTGGAAGGCAGCAGCGCGGTGCTGCTGGAGTGTTAGGCTCCTGATGGATACAGTCGCGATCGAGAGATTGGCGCGAGCGCGGGGTATCGGCGATGCGTATCACGACTACCGCGGCGAGCTGAAGTTCTTCAGCATCGAAACCAAGCAGGCGCTGTTGCGCGCCATGGGATGCCCGGTCGATGTTCCCGCCGACCTGGAGCGCGAGTTGCGCCGGCTCGAGGCCGCCCGCAGTTCCAAGTTTTTGCCGTGGATTGCGGCCACGCACGCCTCCCGAATCGGCATCGATATCAACGTGGCGGCGCGCGAATTCGGCGCCACCATGCTCTGGACCGTGACCTTCGAGGATGGTTCGCGGCGGGACGGCGCGATTTCCACCGCCGACTGCCGTGAGATCTGGAGAGGCGAGGTCGAAGGTTCGTGGATCACCCGCCGGCACTTCGATTTGCCGCTGGATCTGCCGCCGGGGTATCACGAATTCGAGGCAAGGATCGCCGGGGGGGCCGCCGATCGCTGCTTGGTTGTCGTCGCTCCGCCCAAGTGCTTCGAGCCGGCCGCGGTTCTCGCCGGCCGTCGGCTGTGGGGCATTGCCGTGCAGTTATACACGCTGCGATCGGAGGGCAATTGGGGGATCGGGGATTTCGGCGATCTTCAATCACTGATCCGTTGGGTGGCGGCGCGCGGCGCGGGCTTCGTCGGGCTGAACCCGCTGCACTCGCTGGCGCCGGCCGATCCGGCCCGATCGAGTCCGTACAGTGCGTCCAGCCGGCATTTTCTCAACGTCCTGTACATTGCCGTGCCGCTGGTGGCGGAATTTCAAGAGTGCGCGGCCGCACAAGCCAGGATTGCCGAGCAGGGCGTGAGAGCGCGCCTGCGCGAGCTGCGGGTCCGCGAATGGGTCGACTACGACGGCGTGGCGCAGCTCAAATTCGAATTCCTCGAGCTCCTTTATCGAGAATTTCGCGATCGGCATCTGTCGCAAGGTAGCGAACGGTCGCGGGATTTTCGCGCCTTCGTTGCCGCCGGCGGCGAACTTTTGCACAGGCACGCGCTGTTCGACGCGCTCGACCGCCATTTCCGTGCCGCCGCCGCAACGGCATCCGGCTGGACGCACTGGCCGGAGGAGTTCAAGGACGTGCATGGCGGCGCGGCGGCGCAATTCGCGGCCGCGCACGCCGAGGAAGTCGAATTCTTTGCCTACCTGCAGTGGCTGGCGCACGAGCAATTGCGCGCGGCGCAGGTGCTCGCGCGGCAGCTTGGCATGCCCGTCGGCCTCTACGGCGACTATGCGGTGGGCGCCAATCCATCGGGGTCGGAGACTTGGGCGGACCGGAGCGGCTATTGCATGGGCGCCGAGATTGGAGCGCCTCCGGATCCGCTGGCGCTCAAGGGTCAGGGTTGGGGCATTCCCCCGCAGGATCCGCTGCAGATGCAGGGGCAGCGTTTGCAGAGCTTCGTCCGCCTGATCCGCAACAACATGCGCTACTACGGCGCTCTGCGGCTCGATCACGTGATGGCGCTGTTTCGCCAGTGGTGGGTGGCCGCCGGCTTCTCGCCCAAGGAGGGTGCGTACGTGCACTATCCCCTCGAGCAGCTCCTCACGGTACTGGCGCTCGAGAGTTCGCGCAGCGCCTGTCTGGTCGTCGGCGAAGATCTCGGGGTGGTGCCCGACGAGATTCGCCGGGCCCTGCCCGAATTCGGACTCTATCACTACAAGGTATTGCTGTTCGAGAAGCTGGACGGGAGATTTCGGCGTCCGGACGAATACGTGCGGCATGCCCTGGCCACGGCCACCACCCACGACATGCCGACGTTGCGCAGCTACTGGGAGGGCCGCGACATCGAGTTGCGTCACCGCTTGAATCTTTACCCCAGCCCGGAGGTCGAGGGCGAAGTCACTCGAGAGCGGGAGCGGGATCGCACGCTGCTGCTGGACGCCCTGGAAGCCCTGGGACTTCGGCCCGCGCAACCGGCGACGCCGCAGGATGCGTTCACCGCCGAGCTTGCGCATGCGCTGCACCTGTACTTGGCGCGCTCGGCAGCCATCCTGGTCGCCCTGCAGCTCGAGGATTTACTGGGCGAGATCCTCCCGGTCAACGTGCCCGGAACCGATCGGGAATATCCCAATTGGCAGCGCAGGGCGGCGGTCGATATCGAGCACCTGGCGCAACGGGCGGATATCGCCTCACATCTCGACGCCATTCGCGCGGCGCGAGCTTAGGAAGCCGCTATTTCCCGAGAAAATCATGAGAACCCACCACCCCGCTGTTCTTGACATCCATCATGTCGAACACCTTGGACTGGTACCCAATGAATTCGTCGTGCGAGACCGTGCCGTCGCCGTCGGTGTCGATCTTGTGCATCATGGCCTTCGTTTGCAAGCCGCGGGCATATCCGCCGGTGGCAAACCTCACCAGGTCGCCGGACGGGGCCAGGAACTCCTTTTCGTCAACGACCCCTGTCTTATTCTTATCCAACGCTGAAAATACCTTTTCCTGGTATGCGAGCCATTCAGCCTTGGATATGGAGCCGTCGCCGTCGGTGTCGATCTTGTGCATCTCGCTCATGGTTCGCAGGCCCCGTGCATAGCCGCCGGTGGCGAACGAGGCCATGTCATCGGCATTCGCGAGCGATGCGCACGTCAGGGCGGCCAGCAGTACGGTGACCGGATGGATTCCGCGGATGTGTCGAAATTGCGGCATGTGAGCTCCCTTCTCCAGATGTACGGTTATGTGACTTGCCGATTACTCGGCCTTTCCCCCAATAGGACCGCGGACTTGCGCGGATTATTTCGCGTGGACACAGTTTATAAGAGCCAACCGCTTGGATTGGCCGGTGATCGGAGCCGCGCCGGTCAATAGTCCCAGCGCTGAGGTTCTCCCTTCCAGCGATTGATTGCAAGAAAGAACGCGAGCAGGCCAAAGACGAGCCCGAGGCTCTTAAACGGATGCTCGCGCTGCCGCACATAGGGAGCTATACAAATGAAGGTGACGAACCAGATTGCGTCTACCAGCCAACCCTCCCAGGTCAGCGGCATCCTCCACCCCCAGCGGTAGCGTTTCGCTGCAAACCAATATCGAGGACTGTCGTCCATGCGCTGCACTCCGTCGCCACATAATCCGACTCAGCAGTGCACCAATAATGCTCTCATGCCAATCCTCGGCGAGTGCCCGGTTTCACAGATTGCCGCGTCGGGATCGACGTGGCTCGAGTGCCTGTACAGGGTCAAGTTGCAACCCTGATGTGCTTCAATCGGCTATGGGCAACAGTCGGCCGAAAGTTGACATTCGACACCAAAAAGTCGCGGCGCTATAGCCGACCCTCCCAAAGGCCGTAGAAACCGGTTCGATTTAGCTGTACTTTTGCTGCTATGAGTTCAAGTGACCGGCAGCGAGCGGTCGAGTCTCTGACGATTCTGTGACAGAGGGACGCATTGGCGACAAATTCGCAGGAGGCAAAAAAACGTGACAATGCCAGCTCAGGCCAACTGGAAGCCGCTTGATCGCGGAATATATATATTCGCCGCGATGGCGATTTGCGCATTGGTAGTCGCTGGGTTCTGGCCGTCGTATTTCTCCAAGCTCTTCTCGGCGCAGTCCCAGCCGTTGACGGCGCTGGTGCACGTGCACGGGGCGCTCATGACAGCTTGGATCGAAGCGCGGGTGGACCAATTTCCTCAATGTCTATCAACCCCTGGCGGATCATTGGGCAATATATGAGAATTCCGAATCCAAACCGAGATTGCTAGAGCGCGGACCATGACCACTCGACGAAAATCGCCAAAGAAGGCGGAGAGCTTTGCCGCCGGTGTCGGTCGTGGCATGCGGCGCGCCGCACGTACTGCCCGAGAAGTGGCGCGTATGCACGGAACACCGATTTACGTCTGGGAGGACGGCAAGGTCGTGGCCAAGAAGCCATAAGTGTTTGACGTGTGGTTTAGATCGCGGCGCGTCGCGATCGACCAGAGCCAGCTGTGACGGAGGTGTGACCAACTCAGATCGAGTGTGCCAGGATTGTGCCTTGGTGTGCCTGGGAAGGGGCTGGCAAGCGCTTGCAAGTGATTGATTTATAAACCCCTGGAACCACCGAAAACGGGCTGAAAATCCGCGGGTCGGGGGTCAACTCGCTCTCTTATCCCGAGCTTGCACGAGCGCCGCCCAGGCCCATATGCAGCCGCCGATCACCACCGCGATGGGCACGATCTTGACGGCCTGCGCCAGGGAGAGATGATCCGAGATCGCGCCGATGAGGGGCGGCGAGGGTACGTCTCCCAGCAGATGAATGACGAATACCTCGAGGGCGATGGCCGTGGCACGATCTGCGGCCGGCACGAGATTGACCGTGGCCGCATTGATCGGACCGGTCGACAAGAACATCAACAATTGCGCCATCACCATGCACGCGACATACACAGTGTGGGACTGCGCCGTCAGGGCGAACCACACGAAGGGGGCCGCGGCGAGCGTGGCGATCGAGGACAGCCATAGATAGGCGCGCTGCGAATACCTCGCACAATAGTCGCCCAGCCAGCCGCCGGCGAAGGTACCGACGAATCCGGTGACCACCACGATGGTACCGAAGCTCACGGTGGCCTCGCTGCGCGGGATGCCGTGAGCGCGCTCGAGGAACGCCGGCATCCAAAAAGCGAGACCGCCCAAGGCGAAGGTGTAGGCGGCGTATCCCAGAACGGTGAGCACATACGGCTTGTTGAGTTTCAGCCGTCGATAGGTCTGCCACATGTTCGGTGCCGGCGCGGCGGCGGGCGGGGC
>JBARBX010000423.1:0-5391 GCA_049793535.1 Steroidobacteraceae bacterium
GACGGGCAGCGTTCAGGACGGGCGCAACAAGAACTTCGACGTGATCATGGGAACGAACTTCGCCGAGGGACAAGGCAATGTCACGGCCTACTTGAGCTACCGTCACGCGGATCCGGTCTACAGCAGCGCTCGCGACTTCGGATCCTGTGTATTGCTGCCGAACTTCAACCCGAACGGCACGATCACCAGCATCAGGTGCGGCGGCTCGTCGAATTCGAACTGGTTCAACCCGGCGTCGGGTCCCAACATCGGTACTGTGTATAGCGTGTCCGGCAACAGCTTTGTCCCTTGGGGGACGCCGGGCACCAATCCTCCGGCCTCTTTCAATTCCCAGCCCTTTATTGACCTGAGCCGGGAAGACGACCGCTACAACGCCGCCTTCATGGCGCATGACGAGATCACCGAAGCCTTCCAACCCTACATGCAGTTCTTTTTCATGGATGACAAGACGCATCAGGTGGTGGCACCGGCGGCGCTGTTCAAGGATGCCAATATTCTCGATCCCACGGGTGCCGGCGATTACTACACGAATTGCAGCAATCCCTTGTTGAGCGCGCAGCAGGCAGGCATCCTCTGCACGCCGGCGCAGATTGCGGCCGACAAGGCCAATCCCGGTTCGGCTCTCGCGCAGATCGAAATTGGGCGCCGTAATGTCGAGGGCGGCGGGCGCTCCACCGACTTCGAGCACACCAATTATCGTGCGGTGGCCGGCGCCAAGGGCGATTTCGCCGGCGCCTGGAGCTATGATGCCTACGGGCAGTACTTCTACACGAAATTCACCGACTCCAATCAGGGGTACTTGAATTTTCAAGCCGTCACCAATGCCCTGCTGGTGACGGGCACGGCGGCCAACCCGAAGTGCATCAGCGGCAGCACCCAGGGTTGCGTTCCCTACAACATCTGGTCGCAAGGCGCGGTGACTCCGGCCCAGCTCGCCTATCTATACGAGCTCGGCACTGCGCAGGGCGCATCGACATTGAAAACCCTGCACGCCGACATCACCGGCAAGCTGGGTGAGTATGGCGTCACCTCTCCCTGGGCCAACGAAGGCGTGGGCATAAACATCGGCGCCGAGCACCGCACGGACCAAGAGTATCTGCAGCCGGATGCTGCGGAGGAGAGTGGACTGTTGTCGGGCTTCGGCAGCGCCGTTGCGCCCATCAACGACGCGATCAGCGTGTCCGAACAGTTCCTCGAGGTGCGGGCGCCCATTGCGCAGGATAAATCCGGCGTCAAGGAACTCGTGGTCGATACGGGCTATCGCCATTCCGACTACACGACGGTGGGCAACACCAATACCTATAAGTTCGAGGTGCAGTACGCGCCCATTGCGGACTACAGGTTGCGTGCCTCCTACGACAGGGCCATCCGCGCGCCGTCGGTGGCCGAGTCCTTCATTCCGCCCATCGTCGGGCTGGCCGCGGTCGGAGGGGATCCCTGCGCACCGCCCATCCAGTACACCCTGCAGCAGTGCATAAACACCGGCGTGACACCGGCCCAGTACAACAACGCCTCCATTCCGCAGGGCGTGGCCGCGCAGTTGTCACAGCAGACCAGCGGCAATGCCAATCTGAAGCCCGAGCAGGCCGATACCTACACCGTGGGCTTGAATTTCGCACCCAGTCAGATCCCGCACCTGACCGGCAGCGTCGATTACTTCCACATCCAGATCAAGGATGAAGTGGGAGTGATTCCGTATCTCGACATCCTCCAATTCTGTGCCGACACCGCCAACCCCGTTTATTGCAGCCAGATCGTGCGACAGCCGTCCACGGGCAGCCTGACCGGCAACAGCAATGCGGGCGGCGGTTATGTCATACAGAAAAACTACAACTTGGGCACCGCGATTTACAGCGGCATCGACTTGTCGGGCAACTACAAACTCGATCTGGCGCCGGGGTTTGGCGATGTGACCTGGGCGTTGAACGGCGCCTACATGCTGCATAACGAAACTCAGCCCATCCCCGGAGGTAATACCTACGACTGCGCCGGACTGTTCGGCGCCGTCTGCCAGACCGTCAATCCGCGCTGGCGTCACACCTTGCGCACCACCTGGGAAACTGCCTGGAATGTATCGGCGTCTCTCACCTGGCGCTTCCTCGGTTCAGTCACGCAGGACAATGACAGCCAGCAGCCGGGTCTTGCGGGCACGGTGTTCGGTGCATTCGACTATTTCAACTATCGAATTCCGGCCTACAACTACATCGATCTGGAAGCCACCTGGGATGTCAACAAGGTTCTGCAAGTGCGGGCCGGGGCGAACAACGTCCTCGACAAGGATCCGCCGGTCGCGGAGGCCTACATTGTCTCCGGCGGTGCGGCCAACACCTACGGTGCCTACGATGTATTCGGCCGCCAGCTATTCATCGCCTTTACGGCGAAGTTCTGAAACGCGACCAAGCTGCGCAACTCAAAGCGGCCCTTCGGGGCCGCTTTTGGCCGCCTTCACGCGGTAGCTTCGTAGCGCTATCAAAGAGGGTACCGATGCGACCCCATGAGGCTCTTGCTGCCATCATCTGTGCGGCGCTTGCAGCGGCCTGCTCGAGTCAGTCGCAGCACGCCAAACCGGTGGTCGTGGCACAAGTACCCGCCGCAAGCACGTCGAGTACCGCCACGTCGGCGAGCACCGCCGCAACGGTCGCTGGGACTGCGTCGGCGCCCGCCGCACCCGCCGGCGGTGCCGTTGATCCCAGCCTCGCCAAGGTCGATCCCGCCCTGATAAAAGCAGGCTATCGGGTGGAGCGGCGTCAAGCCAAGATCCTCTACTGCAAAACGCAAACCGTTACCGGGACGAAGTTTGGCAACACGGTGTGCAGGACGGCCGAGCAGATTCATGAAGAGCAACGCGAAACGGAGCTCTCCCAGCGGATGCTGATCAGATCGGGTCCCGCGAACTGCGTGGGGACTCAGTGTAGTAAATAGCCTTACTTTATTCGTGTGGCGTTGACGCTCGCGTTGCGCCCCGCCAAAGATACTTCGTAGCCGCCCATCACCCTGCGCGATATGGTCACCGTGTCATTCGCCTTGAATTCGAGCGCCGAATTTCCCTCCGTCGTACGCCAGACCTGACCATTGTCCAACGTCAATCGGTACAGTCCATACGCGAGCGGTGTCGCCTGCTGGACGTGCACAGTGATGCTTTTCGGCAGGTGTGTTTGGGAATCGGGGTGCAGCGCACCGCTATCGCCGAATCTTGCCAGGGTCGACGCGTTGCCGACGCCGGAGTGCTGCGCGGCCGGCGGCTTGGAAACGCCAAATGCCGCGTCGTAGCAGGACAGTCGCGCAACGTCGTCGCCCAACCGGGTACAGGCTTGCGCAGCCTTCAAATCCTGGCCGCGCGCGCATCCAACCGCCAAGATAAACGACAGGCAAATCGCCGAGGATAGTTCTCGCATAAAAACATTTCCTTGAGCCCGTACGCGCAGCTTGCTCCTTCACGCGTCGCCCAATTGCCGCTCCAGGCGGCCCAAGGTCTGCATCGCCGGCAGGCATTGCGCGAGGCTGGCGTTCGGTTCGCGCTCGTCCTCGATGGCGGAGAAGAATTCCCGATCCTGCAATTCAATGCCGTTCATCGAGACATCGACCTTCGAGACGTCGATGGGATTGTTCTTCCCGTCCACCAATTCATCGTAGCGTGCGATGTAGGTCCCGTTATCGCAGATGTAGCGAAAGAACGTGCCCAAGGGTCCATCGTTGTTGAATGACAGAGAGAGCGTGCAGATGGCGCCGGTTGCGTCCTTCAGTCCGATGCTCATGTCCATGGCGATGCCGAGCACGGGATGTTTCGGTCCCTGCAGGGCATAGGCCTGCGACACGTTCTCGCCCGTCTGGTAGGCGAACAAATCGACGGTGTGGCAGGCATGGTGCCACAGCAAATGATCGGTCCAACTGCGCGGCTTGCCGAGGGCGTTGGTGTTGGTGCGCCGGAAGAAGTACGTCTGCACGTCCATCTGCAGTATCTTGAGTTCACCGGCCATTACCCGCTTGTGAATCCACTGATGGCTGGGGTTGAAGCGGCGCGTGTGGCCCGCCATCGCGACCACGCCGGTTTCCTGCTGCACGCGCACCAGCCGCTCTGAGTCCGCCGCCGAGTCGGCCATCGGAATCTCGATCATCACGTGCTTGCCGGCGCGCATGCACTGCTCGCCCTGTGCGGCATGCATATGCGTCGGGGTGGTCAGGATGACGGCGTCCACGCCGGGCTGCGCCAGGCTCTCGGCGAGATTCGCCGTCCAGTGAGGAATCTTCCACTGCTGCGCCACGGCGCGCGCGGATTCCATGTTCGATCCGGCGAGAGTGACGACCTCTATGCCCGGGATCTTGGCCATGGCTTCCAGGTGTTTGATGCCGAACGCGCCGTGGCCGGCGAGACAGACCTTCATGGCGCACTCCGAGGTTCGAGAATCATGAGACCCGCGGCCGTGTTGGAGGCCGGAACGTGATAGTGGCGGTAGACCTCGGCAACCTCGGGTCCCAGCGCGCCGCGCATCACATGCCACATCACCATTTCCACGCCTTCCGAGCCGGCTTCGCGCATGTATTCGGTGTGGGTGATCCGGGTGAGCGCTTCAGGATCCCGGGTCATGCCGTCCAGGAACGCGTTGTCGAACTCGCGATTGATCAAGCCCGCGCGCTCGCCCTGCAGTTGGTGGGACATGCCGCCGGTCCCGTAGATCACCACACGCAGGTCCTGATCGAAATTCTCCACCGCGCGCCGAATGGCCAGACCTAACTTGAAGCATCGAGCGCCGGTGGGCGGCGGGTACTGCACCACGTTCACACAGAGCGGAATGACCGGAAACGGCCACGCGGCCGGCTGGCCGCAGGTCACCGACAGCGGCACGGTGAGGCCATGGTCGACCGGCATTTCGTTGGCGATGGTCATGTCGAATTCATCGAGGATCAGCGACTCCGCCAGATGCCATGCAAGCGCGGGATGGCCCAAAACCACGGGCACCGGGCGCGGGCCGAAACCTTCGTCGGCGATGGGAAACTTGCCTGCGACCCCGATCAGAAAGGTGGGAATGATCTCCAGAGAGAACGCGCACGCATGGTCGTTATAGACGATGATGGCGACGTCCGGCGCCAAACGGGCGAGCCAGTCGCGCGCCGGCTCGTAGCCCTTGAATAGGGGCTGCCAATAGGGGGTGCCCGTCATGCCCTTGTCCATGGCGACGCCGATCGCGGGCACATGCGAGGTGGCGATGCCGGCGACGATCTTAGCCACGGCCGGCCTCCGGCTCGGTCCCGTCCTTGTAGCGCCTGCCTTGCGGACTGCGTCCGCCCGCCAGCATCATTTTGGCGTAGGTCTCCTTGGTGACGCCGGACATCATGCCGGCCACATCCTGAAACGTCAGTCCGTCGCAGAAGGCGATCTTGATGGTGTAGTAG
>JBARBX010000424.1:0-6415 GCA_049793535.1 Steroidobacteraceae bacterium
CATAGTCCGGCCGCCAGCCTCCTGCGACCAGGAACTTCCGCGCCTCATCCTCCAGCGCGGCCCAGTCGCTGCGCCCGGATTCGACCGCGGCCGCGAGATTTCTCAAGCAGGCGTGCAGTTGCGTCGCATGCGCGCGCTCCCGGTCGTTCAAGTAGGAATTGCGGGACGACAATGCCAGCCCGCCGGCGTCGCGCACCGTTTCCGCGGGTACGATGCCGATGGGCAGCGCGAGCTGGCGCACCATGCGCCGGATCACCAATAGCTGCTGGTAGTCCTTCTTGCCGAATACCGCCAGCGACGGCTGCACCATGTTGAAGAGCTTCAGCACCACGGTGCAGACGCCGGTGAAGAAGCCGGGGCGCACCGCGCCTTCGAGGATTCCGGCAAGCTCCGGCGGAGGCTGCACCGTAAAGCCCTGAGCTTCCGGATACACCTCCTCATCGGTGGGCGCAAACACGATGTCGCAGCCGCTGTCCGCCAGCAGCGCGCAGTCGCGCTCGAAGGTGCGGGGATAGGTGGCGAAATCTTCGTGCGGCGCGAACTGCAGGCGGTTGACGAAGATGCTGGCGACCACTTCGTCGCCCAGTTCCCGCGCGATGCGTACCAGCGACAGGTGTCCGGCATGCAGATTGCCCATGGTTGGCACCAACACGCGTGTGGCGTCGGCCGCAAGCGCGGCGCGCAGATCCGCGATGGTGTGGACTATTCTCAAAGGTATTGCCGGTCAGAAGCCGTGCAGCGCATCGTCCGGAAATCGTCCGCCCTTCACGTCGGTTACGTACTGGCGCACGGCAAGTTCAATGCCGGAGCTGCCCTCCAGGAAGTTGCGCACGAAGCGCAGCGGCTCGCCGCCCGTCACTCCCAGCATATCGTGCAGCACCAGCACCTGGCCGCTGCACCCGACTCCGGCGCCGATGCCGATGACCGGGATCGACAGCGACTTGGTCAGATCCCGCGCAAGGGCGGCCGGCACCATTTCCAGCACCAGAATCTCCGCACCCGCCGCGGCGAGTTCCTCGGCCTGCCGGCACAGAACCCGGGCCGCCGCCTCATCGCGTCCCTGCACGCGGTAGCCGCCGAGCGCGTGCACCGACTGCGGCGTGAAGCCCAAATGGGCGCAGATCGGGACACCGCGGTCCACGAGGAAGCGCACGATGGGCAAGGTCCAACCGCCGCCCTCGAGCTTGACCATCTGCGCGCCCTGCTGCATCAACAGCGTGGCGTTGCGCATGGCGACCTCGGCGGACTCCTGGTAGCTGCCGAAGGGCAGGTCGGCGATGATCCACGCCGTGCGATTGCCGCGGGCCACGCACCCGGTGTGATACGCCATCTCCTCGATGGAAACGGCGAGCGTGCTGGAGCGCCCCTGCAGCACCTGGCCGAGCGAGTCTCCCACCAACAGGGAATCGACGCCGGCCTCATCCAAGAGGCGCGCGAACGAGGCGTCGTAGCAGGTCAGCATGGCGATTTTTTCGCCGGCGACATGCATTTCACGAAGGCGGCGCAGGGTGACGGGCTTGCGGTTGCTCATGGACTAGTTGGCCGCGATGGATTTCGCCCCCGTTTTCTGCCCGTGTATCCAGCTCGTCGTGCGCGAATCCAGCAGCTCGAGCGGCAGGACGCCGCCGCTCAGCATCTCGTCGTGGAAGGTGCGGATGTCGAATTTATCGCCAAGCTCGGCTTGCGCACGGGCGCGAAGCTCGCGGAATTTGAGCTGGCCCAATTTGTACGACAGCGCCTGGGCGGGCCAGGAAATATATCGATCGGTCTCCGCCTGTATCGTGGGTTCGTCGACGGCGCCGGATTGCCGGAAGAAGGCGACGACCTGATCGCGGCTCCACCCTTCCGAATGCAGTCCGGTGTCCACCACCAGACGCACGGCGCGAAACAATTCGCTGGAGAGGCGGCCGTAGTCGCTGACGGGGTCTTGGTAGAAGCCGACTTCCTTGCCGAGCTGCTCGGCATACAGCGCCCACCCCTCGATGTACCCCGAGTTCTGGCTGTGCTGCCGGAATTTCGGAAGGCCCGTGAGCTGCTGCGCCACGGAGAGCTGCATGTGATGTCCGGGAATGCCCTCGTGATAGGCCGTCGCCTCGTCGTCGACCAGCGAGCGCTGCGCGAAATTGGCGACGGCCACCACGACGCGGCCTGGACGTTTGCCGTCGGGTGTGCCGGTTTGATAGTGCGTGGCGCTCGCCGCCTGGAAGGGCGGCATGGCTTCAACGGTGACCGGCGAGCCGGGGATGAAGGTGAACAGCTCCGGCAGCTTGGGCTGCATCTGCCCGATGTACAGACGGAACTGGTCGACGATCTGTTCGGCGGATTGAGGCTTGTACTTGGGGTTGGTGGCGACCGCCGCGCGGAAGGCCGCCAGATCCGCGAAGCCCTCCTTGCGGGCGATGGTGAGCATTTCAGCCTGAATGCGGCTGATTTCCTTCAATCCGATCTGGTGAATCTGCGCGGGAGTGAGGCTGCTGACGGTGGTGCGGCTGCGGATGTCGTTCAAATAGCGTTTCGCGCCGCCGGACAGCGAGGCGATGCTGAGCGTGGTGCGTCCGTGGGGCGCGTACTGCGCGGCGATGAATTCGCCGAAGGCCTTGTAGGCCGGCAACACCTCGTCGTTGACCGCTTTGGAGATGGCCTGGGTCAACCGCTCCCGGTCCGCAGCGGAGATCTCCGCGGGAAACTTCTTGGTGGGCAGCAGAAATGGGTCCGCCGCAATCACCCCGTCGCACTCGGCGGGGATTTTCTCCAGAAGGAAGCGCACCGGCATGAGGTTGTCCTTCAGCCCCGCGCGCAGGACCTCTTCGGTCTGGGTGAACACCCGTGGAACCTGATGCAGCCGCGCGATGTAATCCTCGTACTGCTTCACCGAATCCAAGGGCACCGCCCGCGGCAGATCGGCGAGGCGCAGGTGCGGACCATCCATCTGGTTCACCGGCATCTCGAATTCCTTGAACTCATAGTTCGCGATTCGCTGCCGGAGCGTGCTGCTCAGAACCTCGTGAGACAGCAAATCCTGCTCGGAGAATCCGTCGGTCGGGATCGCGGCCAGGCGGCCGAGAAAGCGGCGGTCGCTGGCGTGCATGCCGCGCAGCGCCGCGAGCGAATATTCGTCCAGCCGGTCGTTGTACCGGTAGTCCCCGAAGGCAGTCGCCCGTTCGGGGTGCGCCTTAAGCTCGGCTTGGTAGTACTCCTCAAACAGCGAGTTCTGGGCGTCGACCCGCGACTGGACGGGCTGCGCGGCGCCGCTGGAGGTGCCCGCCGCCAAGCAGCAGCAGACGATCAAGCACAAGGCCAGGATTTTGTGGTGCATAGGCAAACGTTAGCACAAACCCGGGGGATTCCGATCGCGGCGCTGGTAAGCTAGCGCCTGTTTCAATCGGCGCTGCGCATGACATTCAAAACTTGGCTGCTATTTTTAGTGATGGAGACGGCGCTGTCGCTGTCGCCGGGACCGGCGGTGTTTTATGTCGTATCGCAGGGTGTCCGCGGCGCCCTGCGGCGAGCGGCGCCGGCCGCCGCCGGCATCATCGGCGCCAACGCCGTTTACTTCACGCTCTCGGCGACCAGCTTGGGGGCCATCATTGCCGCCAGCGCGCGGTTCTTCACCGTCGCCAAATGGACGGGCGCGGCGTATTTGATTTACTTGGGCGTCAAGGCACTGCGCTCGGCGGGGTCGAGTCATGCAGTGGCACTGGGAGAAATCCCCGCCCAGGAATCGGGCGATCGGCGCCGCGTCTTCCTGGGAGCGATCACTCTGCAGCTCGCCAACCCCAAGGCTCTGCTGTTCTTCCTGGCGCTATTGCCGCAGTTCATCGATCCCTCGCAAGCCGTGGTGCCGCAGATGCTGATCTTGGCCGCGACTTCGATGCTGCCGGAGTTTTGCATTTTGCTGGGCTACGGCTGGCTTGCCCATCGTGCATTGCATGCGTCGGCGAGGTTCGGGATGTCGAGCCGGATGAACCGCTGGCTGGCGTGGGTCGAGGGCGCGGGGCTGCTGGGCTGCGCAACCTTGGTTTTGAAATTCAATCGGGCCGGTTAGGGAGCCGCATCATGAAATTCATTCGCAACTTGGGCGCGGCGGCGTGCATCACCGCCGCGGTGTTGGCGGGCTCGACCGTCCTGGCGGCGGGGACGGATTCTCCCCGGCTGGTCCATCGATTTCTGCAGATCGAGATATCGCCCGGCGGCTCGTTGGTCGCCTCCGTGGAAGGCGACTCGCCGCCGAGCGGGTACTATCCCCGGATCAGGGACCTCGTGATCCGGCGGGTACTCGACGGCGCGGCTCGCAAGATTGAGTTGCCATGCGGACGGGTTCCCGAGTGCTGGCCGGACTCTCCCGCCTGGACGCCGGACGGCAAGCAGCTCGCGTTCAGCGTGCGCACCCCGGGTAGTCACGCACGATCGGTGTACATGGTGGCCGCCGATGGCAGCGGCCTGCGCAAGCTCCTCGACTTCGGCGGAACCATCGAGGACCTTAAATTTGGAGCCGATGGCCGGCTGGCCATGCTGGCCATTGAAGGCGCCAACAAGGAAGTCGGCGCCACGGAGGCCGGAGCGCCGATCGCCGGTGATTTGGACGAAGCCCCTGCGGAGCAGCGAATTGCGGTTCTCGACCAGGGGGCGCTGCAATGGGTGTCCCCACCCGACATGTTCGTCTACGAATACGATTGGCGGCCGAAAGGAAGGGGATTTGTCGGCACGGCCGCGCCCGGCAACGGCGACGACAATTGGTGGAGCGCCAAACTGTATGCCTTTTCCGCGGCGGAGCCGGCAAAGGTGTTGTATGCGCCCACGGACAACCGGCAGCAAATCGCCATGCCCAAGGTATCGCGCGATGGTGCGACGCTCGCCTTCATCGCGGGAATCATGAGCGACTTTGGCTCCACGGGCGGGGACGTGTATACCCTCGCTCTCGGCGGCGGCGCGGTCACGAATATCACTCCGGAGATGCGGGCATCGGCGACCTCGCTGGCCTGGGACTGCGGCGGCCGGCTGCAGGCGCAATTGCTGGCCGGCGACAAGACGCAGCTGGCGGATCTTGGCACAGGGCGGGCGCCCGCGACGCCGCGCATCCTGTGGAGCGGTGAGGAATATTTGCGCAATGGCCAAGCTTCCGCATGCCCATCGGGAAGCATGGCCGTCGCGCATGAGTCATTCACTGCGGCGCCCGAGATCGAAGTCGGTGCAGTCGGGCACTGGCGTGACCTGACCGCGGTCAATACCAGCCTGCGTTTGGCCGCCCGCGTGCAAAGCGTCTGGTGGAAGAGCGACGGCTTCGACGTGCAGGGCTGGCTGCTGCTGCCCGAACATTCGAACGGCAAACTGCCCCTGGTCACCGAGGTTCACGGCGGCCCGGCTGCGGCGGTGGTGCCGCGCTTTAGCGGTCCGGGGCTCACCGTGGCGCTGCTCGAGCGCGGCTACGCACTGTTTCGGCCGAACCCGCGCGGCAGCTACGGCCAGGGAGAGCGCTTCACGCTGGCCAATGTGCGGGATTTTGGCCACGGCGATTTGCGCGATATTCTTGCCGGCATCGACGCCGCGGCGAAGGCCGCACCCATCGATACGGGGCGCCTCGGCATCACCGGTGGCAGTTACGGCGGCTTCATGACCATGTGGGCGGTGACCCAGACCGATCGCTTCAAAGCGGCGGTCGCGGCCGCCGGCGTCAGCAACTGGCAGTCGTACTACGGCGAGAACGGCATCGATGCGTGGATGCTGCCGTACTTCGGCGCATCGGTGTACCAGGACCCGGCGGTGTACGCACAGTCATCGGCGATCAATTTCATCCGCAATGTCAAGACGCCGACCTTCGAGTACGTGGGAGAACGCGACATCGAGTGTCCCGCTCCGCAGACGCAGGAGTTTTGGCACGCCTTGAAGGCGATGAACGTGCCGACCGCCATCATGATCTACCCGGGCGAAGGTCACGGTCTGCGCGATCCGGCGCATAGCCAAGATGCGATGCAGCGCACGCTGCGCTGGTTCGAGAAATACCTGAAGTAGGGCCGGCGGCGGCCGGCCTTGCCGCATATCCCACCGCAGAGGATTGGCACGTCGCTTGCTAACTCCTCTCGGTATGAACGCAACACCCATTGTTTCGCTGGCTCCGAACACCGACCCCACTCAAATCAGCGGCGGGGCCGCGACCGATTCCTCGAAGCCTGCGGGCAATGGTCAGGATTTCGCCGCGGCGCTCAGCAATGTGAGCGCCAATTCGGCCCGCAAGCCGGTGGCGAGCAAAAGCCACGACGGCGGCACCTCCGGCCGGCAATTGCCGACCCCCGGCAATAATTCGCCGCCCCCGGCAACGGCCGCGCCGGCTCCCGCGCAGCCATCGACAACGGCCATCAACGCAGCGGCGGCCGAAGCGGCGGCAGCAAAGGCCGCGCTGAGCGCAGCAGCCTTGGAC
>JBARBX010000425.1:0-15001 GCA_049793535.1 Steroidobacteraceae bacterium
ACAGTTGCTCCGCACCCAAACCGGGAGCGGACAACAGCAACAGAGAATGCGGCAATCGCCCGGCCGAGAGCGCAGACCGCAGGCGCTGTTGCGCACCGGCGAGCCACGCCAGGGAGTCGGCGCTCAAGAAATCCATGATCTCGTCCTGAGCAGATCGAGAATGCCGGCCGCCACCCGATCGGCCGAGTCGCGTGCGTCGATCGACGCGATGCGACCGGGCTCGGCCGCCGCTCGCGCACGATAGGCTCCTCGCACCCGTTCGAAGAACTCGGCGCGCTCGCTTTCGAAGCGGTCGGCGGCGGCGCCGGCGCCCGCATTACGCTGCCGTGCCCGTTGCAACGCCTGCTCCACCGGCGCGTCCAGCAACACGGTCAAATCAGGCCGGCGTGCACCCTGCACCATGGTTTCCAGCACGCGGATGTCGTCGCCGTCCATGCCGCGGCCGCCTCCCTGGTACGCAAAGGTCGCATCCGTGAAGCGGTCGCACAGCACCCATCGGCCGGCCTCGAGATTGGGCTCCACGAGGTTCTGAAGATGCACGGCGCGCGCGGCGAACATGAGCAGCAGCTCCGCCTTGGGCGGCAGCAGCTCATCCCGCGCATTCAACACGATGTCGCGAATTCTCTCCGCCAAGGCAGTGCCGCCCGGCTCGCGCGTCACCACGTGCGCAATGCCGCGCTCGCGCAGCGCCTGCGAGAGGCGCGCAATCTGCGTCGTCTTGCCGACGCCCTCGATCCCCTCAATGGTCAAGAATCGCCCTCGCCCTGGGATCATGCTCATCGCGGGCCTTCCTCCGCCGCCTTGCGGCGCTGATGCGCCACATAGGACGCGACGGCCGCGTTGTGTTCCTGCAGGGTGGCTGAGAATACGTGACTGCCGTCGCCCTTGGGCGAGGCGACAAAATAGATGGCCTCGGTCTTTTCGGGATGCGCGGTCGCGCGAATGGCCGCGGCACCGGCAAGGGCGATGGGCGTGGGCGGCAATCCGGCGCGGGTGTAGCTGTTGTAGGGGCCGTCGGTGCGCAGGTCCACGGTCTTGATGTCGCCGTCATAGCGGTCGCCCATTCCGTAGATCACCGTCGGGTCTGCTTGCAGCCGCATGCCGATGGACAATCGATGCAGGTACAGCCCGGCGATAATCTTCACTTCCTCGGGTAGGCCGCTCTCCTTCTCGACGATCGACGCCATGATCAGAAGTTCCTGCGGGCTTTGCAGGGGCAAGCCGGGATCGCGGCCCGCCCAATCCGCCGCCAATTCCTTGGTCAATGCAGCGTGCGCTTGACGCAGCAGCTCCGCATCCGTCGTTCCGGCGATGAAGCGGTAGGTTTCAGGCAGGAATTGACCTTCCGCGGCGAGTCCTGGAAAGCCGAGCTTCTCCATGAGATCGGGCACCTGCTCCGCCAGCGTGATCGTGACATCCGGATTGCGCCGCAGCGCTTCGAGCAGATCCCGTACCGTCCAGCCGTCGACGATGGTGAATGAATGCAGCAGCACCTGACCGTTCACCATTTTGGCCAGCAACTCCCGCGGCGTAATTCCCGGTTGAATCTCGTATTCTCCCGCCTTGACCGCCGGCGCGAGGTTACGCAGGCGCGCGAATACAACCCATGCCCGCGGGTGGGCAATCACGCCCTGCACCGCCAATTGCGCGGCGACCCGCGCAAAGCGCGCGCCCGGAACCACCTTGAAGCGCATCGGCGCCGCCAGATGCACGGGTTCATCGAGGCTGCGTATGCCCACCCACACCAGGCCGGCGGCAGCCGCGCCCAGCAGCAACAGGCACAGCAGGAGCAGATAGCGCCACCTGCGCTTCACGAGCATTCCAGGCGCGCGCGCAAGCGGTTGGCGGCGTCGAAGCTGCCGGGCCGCAGCCGCTCCCTGCCCCGTTCGATCACTGCGACTGATTTCAAACCGACGACGGCGTTGCTCACAAACACCTCGTCGGCTTCGCGCAGATCCTGCCAGCGCAGCCGGCGCTCGCTCGCGCGAAGCGCGACGTCGCCGGCATTCTCCAGAATCCAACGGCGCATCACCCCGGCCACCCCGCAGCGATCGAGCACCGGCGTCATTAGAGCGGACCCGCTTCTCACGAACAAGTTGGACATCGTACCGCAGACGATGTTCTCATCCGCATCCCGCATCAGTCCCTCCCAAATGCGCTCGCTATGCCATTCCGCGCGGGCCAACACGGATTCCAGGCGGTTGAGGGTTTTGAGGCCCGCGAGACCCGGATTCTGCCCGAGCGGAGTTGCGCACAGCCGTATTCGGATCGGTGCCGCAGGATCGCCAAGCGCGCCCGGCGGCAGGGGATGCAGGGCGAGGATGCGCGTGCAACGTTCGCGGCCTGTGGGGCGATAGCCGCGCACGCCGGACACGCCGCGCGTGACGATCAGCTTCAGTACGCCCTGCCTGCGCCGCGCGGCGATGCGCTCGAGCTCGCGCCGCAACTCGCCGCCCGGCAGAGCCGCGATTCGAAGCCGCCGGCAGCCGGCGAACAGCCGCACGAGATGATAGTCCAGAACCCGGACCTGACCGCGGCGAACCCGCATGGTCTCGAACAGGCCGTCGCCGTATTGGAGACCGCGATCGCGCGAGTCGATCGTCAAGCTCCTGCGGCCGTTGATCCACGTGCTCAATTTGGGCTGACCAGCGCGCGCAGCAGACCTTCCGCCTTGGCCCGCGTTTCCGCCAATTCCTGCGCGGGGCTCGAGTCCGCGACAATGCCGGCACCGGCGCGAAACTTAAAGACTCCACCCTGTGCCGTGATGGTGCGGATCAGGATGTTGAGGTCGCAGCTCCCATCGCGGTTCAGATAGCCGATGGAGCCGGTATATGCGCCGCGGCCCACGCCCTCGAGCTCGGCGATGATTTCCATGCAGCGGACCTTCGGACAGCCGGTGATCGTGCCGCCGGGAAACAATGCGCGAATCACCTCGACGGGCGATACGTCGTTGCGCAGGCGGCCGCTCACGTTCGAGACGATGTGATGCACATGCGCGTACGTCTCGACGCTCATGTACTCGTCCACGCGCACCGAGCCGCCGGCGCACACCCTTCCTAAATCGTTGCGCTCCAGGTCGATCAGCATGACGTGTTCGGCACGCTCCTTCTCGTTGTCCAACAAGGAGCGTATGAGGGCCGCATCGGCCTGCGGGGTCGCTCCGCGCGGCCGTGTCCCGGCGATCGGGCGGGTGGAGACCGTGTTTCCCCGTATCGACAACAACCGTTCCGGCGAGGAACTCAAGGCTGCAAAATCCTCCGCTCGCAGCAGCGCCGCAAACGGGCTGGGGTTGGTTGCGCGCAGGCGCTGATACACCCGCACGGGATTCACCGTCGGGGTCGCTCGCCCCCGCCAACCGCGCGACAGATTGGCCTGGTACACATCGCCGGCGGCGATGTACTCGAGGGCCCTGCGGACGGACTTGAGAAAGATCTCCGGTTCGTCCTCTTCAATCAGCAACGCCGCGCCGGCCGGCACCGCCGTTGGCCGCAACCGTGAAACTCGATCCGCGAACTCATCGAGCAGCCCTTCATAGCCGGGTTCGGCCATGAGCCAGGCCTGGCCGGTCGCGCGATCGCGAATCCAAGCGGCGGGCGCACGGATCGCGAGCGCAATCACCGGGTCGGGGCTGCGCGGCAACCGTAGGCGAGGCTCGACCTCCGACGCCAACTCATAGCCCAGGTACAGGAGCCAGCCGCCGCTGAACGGAAGCAGGGACTCCGCTTCAGGAACCCTTAGGTGAGTCCACCAATCCTCGAGGGCTGCAAAGAATCCCTTCGCGCCCGCGTGCGGCCCGGACAGCTCGCCGTCGGACCCCAGCCGCAAGCACTCGCCGACCGCCATCGGCAGGATGTCGAACCGGCTGCCGCTGCTGGCCGCTGCCATGCCCGCCCCGCTCTCGAGCAGTCCCGGGTATGACGCCGGAAACTCATCGACGAGGGTCAGCGGTTCAAGGTCGGCGGAAAATGAGCGAACCGTTGGTGCCACCGAATCCGAATGAATTGGAGAGTGCGTATTCGATCGCCATTGGGCGCGCGGTATTCGGCACGTAGTCGAGGTCGCAACCCTCGCCCGGAGTGTGCAAATTGATGGTCGGCGGCGCGACCTGATCGCGCAGCGCCAGCACGGAGAAGATCGCCTCGACGGCGCCGGCGGCGCCCAGCAAATGACCGGTCATCGATTTGGTCGAACTGACCGCCAATTTATCGGCCGCGGCCCCGAAGGCCCGGCGAATGGCCGTGGTCTCGGCGCGATCGCCGAGTTCCGTGGAGGTGGCATGTGCGTTGACGTACTGCACCTGATTCGGATTCAGGCGCGCATCCTCGAGCGCCTTGGACATTGCCCGCCGGGCGCCCTCGCCATCCTCCGGCGGTGCGGTGACATGGAAGGCATCGCCGCTCATGCCGAAGCCGACGATCTCGGCGTAAATGTTCGCCCCTCGCGCCTTCGCCCCCTCGTACTCCTCGAGCATCATGGCGCCGGCGCCGTCGCCCATGACGAAGCCGTCGCGGTCCTTGTCCCAGGGGCGGCTCGCTCCTTGCGGGTCGTCGTTGCGCTGTGACAAGGCCTTGGCCTGGGCGAACCCGCTCATGCCGGTGACGCAAGTGGCCATCTCCGAGCCCCCGGCCAGCATGGCGTCGGCCTCGCCGTACTGAATCAAGCGCATCGCCAAGCCTATGGAGTGCGTTGAGGTGGTGCAGGCGGTGGCGACGGCGAGGTTGGGGCCGGTGATGTGGAAGGCGATCGACAGATGACCGCTCACCAAATTGATGATGCTGGCCGGGATGAAGAACGGCGAGACTTTTTTTGGCGAGTGCGTCTCGAGATACTTGTCGTAGGTCACCTCGATCGACTCCAAACCGCCCATTCCCGAACCCATCAGTACGCCGATTCTGTCGGCGTTGGCCGGAGTCACCGTCAATCCCGAGTCGCGCATGGCCTGCATGCCGGCCACGACGCCGTACTGCATGAAGGCATCCATGCGGCGCGCGTCCTTGGGACTCATGAAAGGTTCGAGATCCAGTTGCCGGATCTCGCCGCCGAAATGCGTGGGGAAATTGACGACATCGAATCGCGTCACCGCGGCGATCCCGCTGCGGCCGGCCAGGATCGAGGCCCAGGCGGCGGGTACATCGTTGCCCACCGGCGAGACGATTCCAAGCCCGGTTATGACGACGCGTCGTTTACTCAACGGCGACTCACCCAACGGGGTTTAAGCCTTGCCCTTGTGCGAATTGATGTAGTCGATGGCCTGCTGAACCGTGGTGATCTTCTCCGCGTCCTCGTCAGGAATTTCGGTCTCGAATTCTTCCTCGAGCGCCATCACCAGCTCAACCGTATCCAGCGAGTCTGCGCCTAGATCGTCCACGAACGAGGCGTCATTGGTGACTTCTTCTTCTTTCACGCCCAGCTGTTCGGCCACGATCTTCTTAACCTGCTGCTCAACAGTACTCATCGTTATGGTGTCCTCTCGGAATTGCTATTTTATGCGCTAAACTGACAAAAGCCCGCGACCACCTTAGGGTATCGGGCGCGTATTTTATGTGAACATGGCGGCGACGGCTACCTGAACGCACATTTGACATCTGACCTCCCCGGTTCGTATTGACAAACCCGGCTGAGTAAGGGCCCTGGCCTCCTAGGGCATGTACATCCCGCCGTTCACATGCAAGGTTTCGCCGGTGATGTAGGCGGCGTCGGCGGAGCACAGAAACGCGACCGCCGCGGCAATATCGGCCGGCTGGCCGAGGCGGCCCAGGGGTATCTGGGCGTTCAGGGAGGCGCGCTGCGCCTCAGCCAAAGCCCGGGTCATGTCGGTGTCGATGAAGCCGGGCGCGATGGCATTCACCGTGATGCCGCGCGAGCCGACCTCCCGGGCCAGCGATTTCGTGAAACCGAGGATTCCGGCCTTGGCCGCGGCATAATTGGCCTGTCCGGGATTTCCGGTGAGCCCGACCACCGATGTGATGCTGACGATGCGCCCTTGGCGCGCCTTCATCATGCCGCGCAGGACGGCCTTGGACAGTCGAAATACCGAGGCCAAGTTGGTGTCGATGACAGCGCCCCAATCCTCCTCTTTCATTCGCAGCAGCAAGGTGTCGCGCGTGATGCCGGCGTTGTTGCAAAGAATGCCGATGGCCCCGTCCTTGGCCTCGATGTCCTCGAGCACCGCCCGGACCGAGTCGGGTTTCACCACGTCGAGCACCACCCCCCGCCCGCCCCGCGCCGCCAAGCTGTCGCCGATCCGGGCGGCGCCCTCCGGCGTGGTCGCGGTGCCGATGACCCTCGCACCGTCGCGGCTCAACCGATCGGCGATGGCCGCGCCGATACCGCGCGAAGCGCCGGTGACCAAGGCAATTTCACCATTCAGCATGTGTACCTCTCAGGCTTTTACCGCAGCCAACGCATCGTCCAGGCTCTGGGGATCCTCCAGCGCCATCATCTTCAAGTCCCGGTTCTTGTCGACGCGCCGATTCAGGCCCGTCAATATCTTGCCCGGCCCGCATTCCACGATATGGGTGGCGCCGGCCGAAATCATCGTGCGCACCGTCGCCGCCCAATACACCGGCGTGTACAACTGTTTGACGAGACCGGCACGAATGCCCTGCGCAGTGGTATGCGTCTGGACGTCGACACCGTAGACCGCGACCGCCGCAGCCGGCGTGAACGCCGTGCTCTCGAGGCGCACACGAAGCTGCTCCGCCGCCGGCTGCATCAGCGAGCTATGCGCCGGTACGCTGATGGGTAGAGCCAGAGCGCGACGCGCTCCCTTGGCGGTCGCGATCTCGATGGCGCGCGCGACGGCGGCGGCGCTGCCGGCAATGACCACCTGGCCGGGCGCGTTGAAATTGGCCGCCTCCACCACCTCGCCCTGGCTGGCGGCCTCGTCGCATGCCTCCTCGACGTCGATGTCCTCGAGCCCGAGAATCGCGGCCATGGCGCCTTGACCCGGCGGCACCGCCGTCTGCATCAATTCGCCGCGATATCGCACCAATTCGATCGCGGTCTTGAATTCCAGGGTACCTGCTGCCACCAGCGCCGTGAATTCACCGAGGCTGTGCCCGGCCATCAAGCCGGCCGGCGGGCCACCGCGCTGATGCCACAGCCGGTACGTCGCGATGCCGGCCGTCAGCATGGCCGGCTGAGTGCACTCGGTCGAGTTCAGCGCTTCCACGGGACCTTCCTGGGCGCGCCGCCACAGATCGTAGCCCAACACCGCCGAGGCTTCGGCAAAGGTCGCTTCGATCAGCGGTGAAACTCGCGCCAAGGCGCTCAACATGCCGATGGACTGAGAACCTTGGCCGGGAAATACGAACGCAAGTGACATGTCGTTGCCTCAGGAGCCTAAGCACGTGAACGGTGGCGAATTATAGCGATCCGGAGGCAGAGTGCGCCGCCGACGATAAATCCACACGTCGCACCGTAAAGATGCGCATCGACGACGATCAAGGGTGCGGCAGGTCCGCCCCACTGCTCCCACGCCAGCTTGGCGCACAGGCCGACGGCCAGCAGCCAGCGATCCCAGGCCCGCTCCGCCAGGTGCTTGGCCACGCCCGCGGCCATCACCGAATGCAGAACGCCCGAGGCACCGACATACCATCCGACTCGAGGACTCAGCCACCATAGACCGCAACTGATGGCGAGCGCCCCGGAGAGCACGATGGCGCACCACTCCACCGCATCGTAATCCTGTGCGAACAACGACCACACCAGCACCAAGCCGAGTTCGTTCAGAATCAAGTGGTGCACATCGAGGTGCACGATGTGGGCCGTGAGCAGCCGCCACCATCCGCCGGCTGCAATCGCACCGCGATCGTAGCGCAATAGCTGGTTGACATTGTCGCCAAGCGCCAACACCGCGTCCATCGCCAGCAAAATCGCGAGCAACCAAATCCAGCGGCCGCGATCCAATTGGAGTGCGGCGGCGATCTCTGCGAGGCGATTTGCGGCGTCACGAAGCATCGATGCCCCCTATTTTGGTATCATTTGCGGAATTATCGAGGTCACTATGCACACTCGCCAGCGCGGTTTTACTCTCATCGAAATCATGGTCGTGGTGGTCATTCTCGCAGTGCTGGGCGCGCTTGTGGTGCCAAAAATTCTGGAGAATGTGGACAAGGCCCGCTTCACGCGCGCGCAAAGCGATATTCGGGCGATTCAGACCGCCTTGGACCTGTACCGCTTGGATAACTTCAAATACCCGACCACTGAACAAGGACTGGCCGCCTTGGTCAAACAACCCGTCGATCCCACGATCACCAACTACCGCACGGGCGGCTACTTGGGATCGCTGCCGAAGGATCCGTGGAACAATCCGTATCAATATGTGAGTCCGGGGCCCGATGGACGTGATTACGAAATCACCAGCTATGGCCGCGACGGCAAGCCCGGGGGCGAGGGCTACGACGCAGACATCAGCACCGCGACTCTCGAGAAATAACGCAATACGGCGCTGCCGCAGCATGCGCAGCAAGGGCTTCACGCTGGTCGAGATATTGGTGGTGGTCGTGATCATGGCCATCGTCATTTCGTTCGCCGTGCTGTCGATGGGCACCACGGGACGCGACCCGCAGCTCGACCAAGAAAGCCGGCGCATCGAGGGTCTGATCGGGTTGCTGCACGATCGCGCCCTTCTGGAGGGCCGGGACTTCGGCCTGCGCATCGAACCCAGCGCCTATGAATTCGTGGTCTACGACCCGCGCCGCGATCGCTGGATGCCGCTCGCCCAGGAATCGGAATTCCGGCGCCGCGAGCTGCCGAAGGGGGTCACCTTTCAACTGGAACTCGACTCGCAAATCGTGGTGATCAAGCCCCTCGACCGCAGCTTCTCGAGCGACGAGGCGCCTCCGGGGCCGCAGGTGGCCATCGCGGCGAGCGGCGAAGGGACGCCCTTTCGCCTCACGTTGCTGCGCGCTGGGACGACGGCGAAGGCCAGCGTGGACGGCGACGCCCTCGGCAAGGTCAGCCGCACGGGCACGGATCATCCGGCGAAGCCCTCATGAGCCCCGGCATGCGCCGCGGCGGCATTGCCGACGGAGGATTCACTCTGGTCGAGGTGCTGGTCGCCCTGATGATCGTCGCCATGGGCCTGGCCGCGCTGATGACCGCGGTGAGCGGTACCGCGCGCACCAGCGGCTACTTGCGGGACAAGACTCTCGCGCAGTGGATGGCGCTCAACCGGCTCTCCGAAGTACGGCTGAACCTGAACAAATTCGCACAGAGCACCGACACGGGGGAGCTGAATTTCGCCAATAGAACCTGGCATTACGACACCCGCTACTTCGACACCAGCGTCGCGACGATGAAGCGCGTGGTCGTGCGGGTGTACGCCGGGGACGCCAAAACCAAGGGCAACCCCCTCGCCGAGTCCACCGGGTTCCTGGGCAGTGCGGTCGCCGTACCCGGCAGTTCCAACGTGGATTGGACCACCGGCAGCACCGCGGCCTCCGCAGCGACCCCCGGCGCCACGACCGGCACCACCGGTACCACCGGTACGTCCGGCACCACCGGGACCCCGACCGGCACAACGCCAAACCCATGACTAGGAGCCTTTCGTCCGGCGCCGCCAGCGCCGGATTTACCCTGATCGAAATCTTGGTGGCGCTGTTGATTCTGGCAATCATGTCCGCCCTGGGTTACGGCACCTACCGGGCCGCGCGCATCTCCGCCGAGCGTGCCGAAGAATCCATGAAACGCTCGCGCGAAATCGATTTTGGAATGCGCGTGATGATGCAGGATTTTGCCGAATCGGTGCCGCGCCCGGTGCGCGATATCATGGGTCAGACACGGGTGGCGGCGATCCAAGGCACGGGCGGGATCGGCACGCTCACCCCCCTGCCGAACTCGACTGGCGGATCGAGCTCAGCGATGAATTTTGCCAGCCAGAATTTTACGCCGCAGAGCTTCAACTCCGGTTCGAGCTCCAGTCTTAACGGCAGCAGCAGCGCGAGCGTGGCCTCGCTGGTCGATTTGACGCGGGCCGGCTGGTCGAACACCGCCGGTCAGCAGCGCGGCACGTTGCAGCGAGTCTCCTATGCGCTGGTCAACGATGTGCTGAAACGCAGCTACCAGATCAACTTGGACACGGTGCAGGGCAACCAACCCGTGGTGCAGGATCTGCTCACCGGCGTCAAGGCAATCCAATTGCGCTACCTGGACGGCAACCAAACCTGGCAAAGCCAATGGCCCCCGCCCGGGCTGCCCCAGCCCGAGGGCCTGACGACGCGGCCGGTGGCCGTCGAAATCATCATTGAGTTCAAGGATTGGGGGCGGATCCGCCGGCTCGTCGAGGTCGCGGGATGATTTATCGTCATGCCGATAGGAGAAGATCTCGGGGCCCTCGGAAGCAGCGTGGGGTGGCGCTCATCATCGCGCTCATTCTGGTGGCGCTGGCCACCATTTTGGCCACGAAGCTCACCTTCGATGGATTTCTCGAGCGGCGGCGGGCCATCGGCGTGCTCGCCGCGGAGCAAGCTCTGCATTTTGGCTTCGGTGCCGAGGCGCTCGCGGCCGATGCGCTCTCGGCAGACCTGCAAAACAGCCCCCAGCAAACCACACTGGCCGCACCCTGGGCGCAGCCCACCCAGCCCTTCCCCATCACGCCGCAGGACGATCCCGAAGGTGAACCCATCGGCACACTGCAAGGGGTGCTGGAAGACATGCAGGGACGCTTTAACTTGAACAACTTGGGAAGGATCATTCAGGGCACCGGGACAACCGCGAGCATCGCGGCCCAGGGCCCGGTACAGGATCCGCAGCCACTGGAGCAATTCCAACGGCTGCTGGCGGCGGTCGGTGTCGAACCGAAGTGGGCGGCCATCGCGCGCGACTGGATCGACGCCGACGATATTCCCGGCTCTCCCGACGGCGCCGAAGATCAGGTCTATACTTCGCAGACTCCGCCTTACCGCACGGGCAACTGGCCCATGATGTCGCCCAGCGAATTGATGAATTTGCCGGGATTCGGGGCCGACCGGTATCGCAAGATTGCGCCCTATGTCACCGCCCTGCCAACGGCGACGGCAGCCATCAATATCTGCACGGCGCCGGCCGTGGTGCTCGAGAGCCTGGCCGACAATTTAAACGGTGAGTATTCAGGCAATCCGGAGGCCCTGGCCGCCGGCCGCAAGACCGGTTGTTTTCCCGATATCAACAGTTTCAGGAATATCGTCGGACCCAAGAACCTCGCCGCGATCAACAGCCGCTTCGGCACCACCAGCCAATATTTCCGGCTGACCACGCGCGTTACCCTTGGCACTACGGAGTTCACCTTGTACAGTCTTTTGCTGCGCGGTAACGGCGGCAAGGTAACGCCGCTGCTGCGCTCTTTCGGAACACCTTAATGCCACAAACACTGCTCCTGCGCCTTCCCGCGAATGACCCCGAAGAGGCCGAGTGGCTGACTCTCGAGGAAAGCGGCGATTCGCAGTCCACCAGGCAGCGTGGGCCTCTCACCCTGGCGGCGGCGGTGTCGGGCTCCGGCAAGGTGGTGGTGCTTGCGCCCGCCGCGCAGATCCTGCTGGCGGAGCCGGTGTTGCCCCCCGGCGGCAACGTCAAACTGGCTCGAGCCGTGCCTTTCGCCCTGGAGGAGCAACTCACCGAAGACGTCGATCAGATGAGCTTTTCGATCGGCCGGCGCCGCAGCGGCGGCAGCACCCCGGTGGCCGCCGTATCGCGAGCCGTGCAGCAAGAATGGATGTCGCGCTTGAGCGCGGCCGGCCTTTCACCCCTGGCCATGTACCCGGACATCTCCCTGATGCCGGACAACCCCGGGCAAACCGTACTGTGGCTGGAGAAGTCGCGTCTCGCGGTGCGCCGGCCGGGGGCGCTCCCATTCGCGGTCGAACTCTCGCCGGTGCGCGAGGCCTTGGTCGTGGCCGGCGTCATCGCGGATCCGCTCGACACCGGGGCGGAGCCGAAGGTGCCGGAGAGCGCCGTGCTCTACGTCACGCGCGAGGACTGGGAGCAATGCGAAGGCGAGTTCCACCAACTCGCCGGCAAATTCGATGCGCTGAAGGTACAGCTTCTGACCGATGGGCCCCTGCCGTGGCTCGCACGCTCCCTCGACACCACCGACGCGGTCAATCTCCTGCAGGGCGAGTTTGCCCACACCACGGACTTTGCCGCGCACTGGCTCCAATGGCGCACGCCGGCCTACCTGGCGGCGGCACTGTTGGCCGTGCATGTCGCCGGTCAGTGGCTGCAAATTCGTCAGGCCAAGCATGAGACCGGCGCGCTCGACAACCAGATCGCGAGCGTGTTCTCGGCGGCGATGCCCGCCGAAGTCATGCAGGAGCCGCGCCGGCAGATGCAGGCGCGGCTCGATCGCATTCGCAAGGCCGGGGCGAGTCCGGAATACTTTCTGCGCACGCTGAAGACCTTGAGCGGCGCCCTGGCGATGACGCCGAAAACCGAGATCGACGCCCTGAGCTATCGCGAGCAAGCCCTCGACATGAAGGTCAGCGCGCCGAGCCTGGCCTCGCTGTCGCAGCTATCGCAGTACATCGGCAAGCAAGGAATGACGGCGGAGATTCAATCGTCCACACCGGTCGCCAGCGGAGTCGAAGCACACATTCAACTGCGCGGCTCATCTGCGGGAGCCCGCCGATGAGCAAGCTTCGCGCCTGGTATGCCGGATTGCAGGAGCGGGAGCGGCGCACCGTCACCATCGGCGGGGTTGCAGTGGCCGCTCTCATCCTCGTGTTCGGAATACTGCTTCCCCTGCACACCGCTCTGTCGACCGCGGTCCGCGGCAACCAGACCAAGCGCGAGGATCTCGAGTGGATGCAAGTGAATGCGCCGGAGGTCCGGGCCGCCGTCAATCAGCTGCCCGCGGACACGCATGAGGCGCCGGTGGTCTTGGTCGACCGGGTGGGCCGGGAGCACGGTCTCGCCAGTTCCCTGCGCGGCACGCAACCCAATGGCAACGGCGTGCGCGTGCAATTGGAGGGCGCTGCATTCGATACCATGGTCGCTTGGTTGGCGGCGCTCGATGAACGCTACGGGCTCTCCATCGAATCGATCACCCTGGATCGCACGGCCAAGCCGGGATTGGTGAATGCCAGCATCACGTTCACCCAGACGCGGCGCTGAACCCGCCGCGCATCCGCGCTCGCCTTGGCCGCTCATTCTCCTGATCGGGATTGCGGCGATCGTCGCCGCCGTCGCCGCCCTGCCTGCATCGATTGTTGTGCACTTTCTTCCCCCCACGGTGGTGGCCGGGGATTTTTCGGGGAGCCTCTGGCACGGTTCCGCCGGAAGAATCACCGTGGACGGGCGCGATGCGGGTGCACTCGAGTGGCGGCTGCAGCCGGCCGCGCTGCTCGGCATGACGTTGAGCACGGAGCTGCATTGGGTGAAGGTGGGGTTCGTGATCGACGCCGCCGTGACGATTGATCGGCACGGCTTCGCCGCGCGCGACATCAAGGGCGGCGGACCCATCGAAGATCTGGTCGGTCTTGGGGTCGCGGCGGGATGGCGCGGCGCCGCCGACATCCACCTCGACGCTTTGCGGGGAAGTTTCCGGCAGCCGTTTGCCGTCGGCGACATCGGCGCTGCCGGGGACATCAAAGTGTCGAATCTCGCGGGAGCGCAGGTGGCCGGCGGCGCCGATCTGGGAGGCTACGACCTTCGGTTCGTGCAGGCCCCCCCCGGCGCCGGTGACAGCTTGGACGCACAGCTCACCGATACCGGGGGCCCACTGGCCGTGCAGACGACAATCCACTACGCCGCGCAGGAGCGAACCGCTACCTTAAGCGGTACGGTGCGGGAACGGCCGGACGCGCCGCCCGCCCTGCTCGCGCAGCTACAAAATCTTTCGCAGCTGCGCGGGCGCGACGCCCAAGGCCGAATTCCCGTGGATCTGGAGTTCACGCTCTAACCCATATGGAAGAAATTCAGCTTGTTACCATCGAGATCTCGAAAGTACCCCGCGTAAAAACTCTCGCCGCGAGGCCCGGCGGCTCCTTCATCTTTCGCGCCTAATTGCAGGGCTTTGCGGTGCAGGGCGTCCACCTTGGCCTTGCTGTCCACCATCAACGCCACCATGACACCGTTGCCGACTGTCGCGGCCTTCTTGTCGAAGGGCTTGGTAATGCCGAGCCCGGGTTGGCTCTCGGTCACCGACCAGGCGATGAATTGCTCGTTTTCCATCATGCGTTTGGCGCCGATTTCGCCGAGAAGCGCATCGTAGAACGCTGCGGCGCGCGGTAAATCGTTGGTACCCAGTGTCACGTAGCCAATCATTGGAGTCCCCTCTCTGTTGACGGTTGTTTGGACGTTTCCGCGGAAACGTCCTCCAGGCCGCTGAGTGGGCTCCCGATCGTTTCCACGCAGTACTGTTTATATATACAGTCATGGGCTTTGTCAACTTCCCGGGGGCTCGGCCGCGGGACTGGGGTCCCACTCGCGCCAGGCCCGCATGAGCGGGAAGTACAGACCCAGACGCACCGGCTCAGGACCCAGTTTGCTGGCGAACTGTGCATAGCGCTGCAGCTGCGGACGGTAGCGCTCCACCTCGCGGTCCAGAAACTCCTCAGTGCCACCGCCCACGTGTCGGCTGGTCTTGTAGTCGATGACCCAGCGCACACCTTGGTCGTCGATGAAGCTCCTATCGAACACCACCCGCGCCACCTCGCCCTGGAGGCGCCCCGAGAGGGCGTGCTCGCGCACCTCCTCGCGCGCCTTCTGCAGAATCCATCTGCCGCGAGGATCTTGGCCTACGGCGATGAGCGCCTCCACCACCCGCGAAGCAGCCTCCCGCAGCCGCTCGGCCGGCACCCCGTGCAACGCCAGCCAGCGGCTAAATTGGGGCTCACGGGCGCGAATGGCTGCGGCGTCGCTGTTCGTCAGGTGCATTGCCTGAAGTTCGGCGTGCACCAGGGTGCCGACGCGCCTCGCCGTCTCGCCCGCCCAGTCGAAAACCGGTGTCTCTGGCCGCGGCACCGGCGCCGATGGTGGCGGCGAGCGGAACGGTCCGCCATCGACCTGCGGCTCCCAACCC
>JBARBX010000426.1:0-2146 GCA_049793535.1 Steroidobacteraceae bacterium
GGTATGACCCGGCAGAATCGGCAAGGGGTAGCCGGGAACCGGTTCGTCCTCGAACCTCACGGCGCCGCCTTTGGCGCCGCGCTCTGCTCCGCCCTCTCGCGCGCAACCCGCAGCCAGGAGGAGCGGCCTTGGCAACGCTGATCGACCGCGAACTGCACCTGGCTCATGGCGGCAATGCCGCCGGGGATGCGTTCGCCGCCGCGATAGGCCTCGACCCACACGCAGCGCATGTCGGGCTTCACCTCGCAATTGCCGTTGTCGCGCACGCCGCCGCAGGGGCCGTTGCGCAGGTTCTTCGGACAGTTCATTGGGCAGGACATGCCGGTCGAACTCAGCACGCATTGGCCGCACATGCGGCAGTCGAAAAGCAATCCTTTGACCACCTTCTCGACGCCCGCCACGGGCCGCTCGATTCGCTCATAACCCAATGCTTGAAACACGCGATGCAGGCGCACCAGCAGCGACTCGAAGCCGCGATAGAAAGCGTTCAGGCCACGCGCGTGGCGGACCGACCAAGCTCTTATCGCGTACATCAGGCGGACTCGGATGCCGGTGCGGCTCCGGAATCGGGGCCGCTGCGATTCGCGTCCACTCCCTTGGCGCGAATCAGCCGCTCCAGGTCCTCGTCGGTGTAGCGCTCTTCGAGCCGTGCCGCTTCCGCGGCAGCCTCGGCTTGCAGATCGTCGCCGCAGGGCAATGGAGCGCTGCGCGCCCAGTCGGCGAGGTAGGCATCCGAACTGCCCTTCCCCGCGCGCATCGCGGCGCGGTCGACGGCTTCTTGAAAGCGCTGCGAGAGCTGCACTTTGGCGGCCTCGCGGCCGCGCTTGACGATGACCTGCGCGGGTATGTCGCGCCAGGAAATGACGATCAACGAAGCCATGAGACCGCTTTCTCGTTTGCGCCAAGGTTGCCGTGCGTCACCGCGGCGGTGAGCGTGTCGCCGAGGGTTCCGAAGCCCGTCGGGCGGTATTCGTAGTTCAGGCCCATCCGTCTCGCCACCGCGCACCCCGCCTCCTCGGATTCAAGGGTAGGCGCCTGCGCCAGATACACAAGTTTGCGATAGTTGCCGAAGTAAGCGGGGAAAAGCTCGGGATGCCGATCGAGCCCCAGGCCTTGAATGACCAGCCGTTCGAAATGACGCAACAGGAAATCGGTGAGATAGAAGGTACCCGGCTCTGCCTCCGACAGCGCGGCGAACACCGGAGCGGTCGCAAAGAATTCATAGCAATGCGCGCCCGGGATGCGTTCCACCCCCTCTTCGCGCAGCATCGCATCGAGCATGCCGCCGGTACCGCAGTCGGCATAGGCGACAAAGATCGATCGGTAGCGGCTGCGAGAGTCGTGAATCATGGCGCGCACCGCGCCGGGAATTTTCTCCGGGCGATTGTGCAGCTCCGCCGGTAGGCAGCGCACGGCCAGCTCATCCCAGCGGTTGGCGCGGCGCAATGCCGTGATTTCGTGGGCCAAGGCGCCGCAGGCGATGATCAGCATGCCCTCGCCCCGCGGCTCGTCATGAGACATGGTCCGTTACGCCGACTGGGTCGAGGCGCCGGCACGGCGCTTCGCGATCAGCCCTTTGGCCGTTTCCACCGCGACGGCGGCATCGCGGCAGTAGGCATCCGCGCCGACGGCCTTGCCGAACTCTTCGTTGAGCGGCGCACCGCCGACCAGGACGATGAAGTCGTTGCGGATGCCGCGCTCTTTCAGCGTATCGATGACGACCTTCATGTAGGGCATGGTGGTGGTCAGGAGCGCTGACATGCCGAGGATGTCGGGCTTGTGTTTGTCGAGCGCCTCCAGGTATTTTTCCACCGGATTGTTGATCCCTAAATCGATGACCTCGAATCCCGCCCCCTCGAGCATCATCGAAACCAGGTTCTTGCCGATGTCGTGAATGTCGCCCTTGACCGTGCCGATGACGATCTTGCCGATGGGCTCGACGCCCGTTTCCGCCAGCAGCGGCCGCAGGATTTCCATCCCGCCCTTCATGGAATTCGCGGCCAGCAGCACTTCGGGCACGAACAGGATGCCATCGCGAAAATCGATTCCGACGATGCGCATGCCTTCCACCAGGGCGTCGTTCAGCACTCGCTCGGCCGACCAGCCGCGCTTGAGAAAAATCCGCGTCGCCTCCTCGACTTCGGCC
>JBARBX010000427.1:0-5098 GCA_049793535.1 Steroidobacteraceae bacterium
CATAGTCCCACCAACCAGCTAATTTTCAATTACAAGTGCAAGCCAACGGAAAAGTCAGCGCGGCTCCGCTGGAAGCAGCAAGCGATCGCAACCATCGCCGCCGGACTCAAGGCTGCGATCGCGCGCCAGGAAGCCGAGCGCCATACGTGGGTGCCGATACCGACCTCAAAGCTGTCCGACCATCCCGAATACGATGACCGGATCGTGAAGACTCTGCGCAGGGCATTTGCCGGATATAACGTAGACATTCGGGAGCTGTTCCGACAATCGGTGAGTACCGATGCCGATCACGGCTCGAACAGCAGAATGACTCCGGAAGGTCTGCTCGAGCTACTCATCGTTGATCATGATGCTTGGCACCGGGCGCCACCGCGCTCGATCATTCTGTTCGATGACGTCTTGACCACCGGGAAGCACTTCAAGGCCTGCGAGCGACGACTGCGAGAGATCGACCCGACCATCGCGATTGCCGGAATCTTCGTGGCCAGACGGGCGCTACCGCGGCGCATTGAGGATTTTAAGAACCGACCTTTGTGAAATTGGTCGGGGCGACAAGATTCGAACTTGCGACCCCTTGCACCCCATGATCAAGGATTTCACGGAGTTGCACCAGCTCCGCAACCCGCCCGGAGTACGCGGAATGAATCCTGAAGACGGAGCTAGCCGATTGGGCGCACCGCGATGCGCGCACGATCAAGCCACGAGAGGTTATCGAACTCTTGGGCACGATTGTCGAGCGCCCTGCCCGGCTTCGGGGATAACACTAAGATCCGAAACACGGGATAAATGTGCCAGCCCGTCAAACTCGAAAGTCGTGACAATTTTGATATATCGGTTAAACTATACACATGCAAGAAACCATGGGCGGAGAGGATCTTCGCAAAGCCCTAATCGCGCTCGGTGAAAGATTGCGTGCTAGAGCCGACATCGTGGTGGGCGGAGCGGGCGCGTTAATCCTGACCGGCGAACTTCCTCGGGCAACCAGTGATTTCGACGTTCTGTATTCGGACCCGGATATCGGACGGCTGCAAGAAGACATCCGTGCCGTAGCGGACCGATTGGACCTCACGCCCGGATGGTTGAATGGCAGCATACAGACCTATTTGGACGTGCTACCGCCGGACTACAAGGCGCGTCTCATCACATTGCCGGCACGGGGAAAGCTTCACATCGCGCTGCTACACCGGCAAGACATCATTGTGATGAAACTCTTTGCCGGCCGCCCACGTGATCTCGCCGATATTGTCGCGTTGCGTCCCACGCCACAGGAACTGCAATTCGTTCGCAGTGAGCTGCCTAGGCTCAGGCGCATCGATCAGCCGCGCGCCGCCCGCCTCGAAAGTTTCCTCGATCAGTACCATGACAACGAACCCTGAAGTAAACCGCTTATACGCTGCATGGTGCCGGTTGGGCGTCAATTTCTCGGTCACATCTTGCACTGAGATGGTGGAAGTTGAACCTTTGATCCTGGCAACAGCGGCAATCGCCGGCGCCGATGAGCGTCTGACCATTTGCGCCATCTCATGGCTCGCCCGTTATCACTCCTTCGTGGACGGACGACGTCTGAGCGAATTGACTCGCGATTCCGCCGCGACGGTGCGTTCTTACCTCGGGATCATGTTGTCGCTGGCAATCGAAGCTCCCGATGGCGCCGGCCGCGCGCCACAGTATGAAGCCGCTTTGGCACACTGCAAACCACTACGCCGGCCACGCGCGCTGTACGACAACATCGAGGCACTGCCCGCGTTTCGGGAATGGGCGCGAACGCACGGTCTACCGGTATACCGACGTTGGGGCTTTTGGCACGACGATGTGACGCTTAAGCTCGCGTCGATACATCCAATGGCGCGGATCCTCAAAGTGCCGGAGTTGCGCGCCAGAGCGCTCTGCGGGCCATCGATCGAAGCTGCTTTTATAGCTCATGCCATGGATCGAATCACGAACGCGCGCTCGTTATCTCGCGACATCGGCGTGTCCTATGCCGCTGCACATGCCGCCGTTGAGCGATTGGTCGGCCGCGGGCTTCTGCTGCGGCATCGAAATGGCGTGCGGCAGGAACTTTCACCATCGGCATTCGCCGTCAATGCGCTCAAAGTGGAGAGTTGACACGAGTAGGGCTTGGCCACCGCGTACAAGTGAAGCCCAAAGATCGCTGATACCGAGCGCGGCTGGCGCGGGAGCGCATGAGACGACGGTACAGGCTTCCGCCAAAGTTCTTGACAGCACGCAAGGTCTGAGTACTCTACGCGGCTGTCTTGCCGCCACGCGCGGCGGGAGCCGTACAACGGAGAAGGCTATGACCTCAGGGTCTATGAAGAAGACGTGTAGATACCTACTGAAGTGACCGCTTCGAGCCGATGCCTCGATGCGCCGCGCTTCGAGTCAGACGGCCCCGTCATCGCGACGAAGCCCCTGGCGAACTTTCAGCAGGGGCTTTTTGTTGCCTCAAGTGACGACCATGAAGGGATTGAGATTCGACTTTGAGAGAAGCGCAGGTGAGGCTGGCGGCTTGCCTATGTACCTGTCGCTGCGCGGTGACCTTTCCGACCCGGGTGAGACACTGTTAAAGCTGCGAGCGCTGCAGTCCTTCGATCGGGGCGCCGCGCGCTACGCGATTCACCGCACCGTGCGGTGCGCCGTTCGTCGGCCTTTGGACGAGGTTTTCGACGATCTGGCGCTGCACGCCGATCTTGTCGCTCAGCGCATGGATAATACATCGCTGCTGTTGGACGGGCCGGGGGTATTCATCAGCGCCGAAGGCAATCGCAAGATCGATTACGGCTCCTGCACCTTTCACATCTGGGCCGATAACGTGAACCGGCTTGACCAGGTGCGCGCGAAGATGTTGGCCATCGTCGGCGAGCAACTGGTGCGCCACGAAATGTTTACGATCGACTGGCATTTCTCCAGCCGTCAGGGCCTCTCAAGCGCATCGTTCGACGAGATGGCCGATCCAGCGCCTTACGACGAAGCGTATCCGACTCTGGTGGAATCGGTGACCACCTTCATCGCGCGCTACCTGGCGTCGCGCGAGACCGTGCTGATTCTTCAGGGACCACCGGGCACCGGAAAGACGCGATTGGTGCGCGCCATCCTGGCCGCGATGTCAGCCCGCAAGGCAGATAGCGCTCAAGTGCTCTATACCGCTGACATGCGCGCACTCGAGACCGACGAGATTTTCGTTGATTTCATCACCGGCAACCACGATGCGTTCGTGATCGAAGACGCGGATCACTTGTTGATGGCGCGATCCAACGGCAATGTAGATTTACACCGCTTCCTGGCCGTGGCGGATGGGGTGGTGCGCGCGCAGGGCCGGAAGATCATCTTTACCACCAATCTGCCTAACATCGGCGACATCGACGAGGCATTAGTGCGGCCGGGCCGCTGCTTTGCGACGGTGCGCACTCGGGCGCTGGATCGACGCGAAGCGGCACGGTTGTTGACGCGGATTGCCGCCGCACGCGCGGAGCGAAACGAGCCGGCGAGTGCAGGGGTATTGGCTGCGGACGTGCGCTCAATAACGCTCGCAGCGTTGTATCGACTGGTGGATGCCGAGGGCTGACCGACGACGCCTGGCCAGTAGCCTCGAATTGCGGAGGCTAAAGTGTCGCGATGTCGCTTGTTTCCCAGGGTGTACCCAAGGGTGTACCCAACCCGAAATCTCAACACGCGTATGTCCTTTCGGACACATAGGTTACACAGCATTCCGGACACATAGGTAACACTTTCAGGCTTTTGCGGGAGACGCAAAATGCCGTGGCAGGAGTGTTCCAAAGTGGACGAGAGACTCAGATTCGTGGCCCGGTTGCTGGAAGGCGAGAAGATGGCGGTTTTGTGCCGGGAGTTCGATATCTCCCGCAAGACAGGCCATAAAATCTTCAATCGATATAAAGATTGCGGACTGGAAGGGCTCACGGATCGCTCTCGACGTCCGTACCGACAAGCTAACCGACTGCCTTTTCAGGTTGAGAACCTCATCGTTCAGCTAAAAAAGGAGCACCCCACCTGGGGAGCCCCGAAGATCCGCGAGAAGATCAAGCGGCGTCACCTTGCGATCACCCTACCCGCCATCAGCACGGTGCATGCGGTCCTCGATCGGCACGGACTGGTCACCCGAGGCCGCAATCGGCTTTACAAGGCACAGGGCACGACGCTCTCCACGCCCACGCAACCGAATGATCTATGGTGCGCGGACTACAAAGGCGAGTTCATGCTCGCCGATAAACGCTACTGTTACCCGCTCACCATCACCGATTTTGCCAGCCGCTATCTGATCTGCTGCGAGGCGTTGGCGACGACCAAGGCGGTGTACGCATTTACCGTGTTTGAGCGGGTTTTTAAGGACTTCGGACTCCCCCTGGCGATCCGCACCGACAACGGAACCCCCTTCGCCAGCGGCGGCGCCTTCTTCGGCCTGACCAAGCTCTCCGTGTGGTGGCTGCGCCTCGGGATCGGCATCGAGCGCATCAAACCCGGCAATCCGCAGCAAAACGGCCGGCACGAGCGGATGCATCTGACCCTGAAGAAGGAAGCCACGAAGCCGGCGGCGAAGAACTTCCTGCAGCAGCAGGGGAAGTTTGATGACTTCACCGAGTGCTTCAACCACGACCGACCGCACCAAGCGCTCAACATGAAATACCCGGGCGAACTCTACACGCCCTCACCGCGGCCCTATACCGGGCTCGGCGACGTGCAATACCCCTTCCACGACCGCACCATCATCGTCACCAACTGCGGTCGGATTTGCATCGGCAAGCGAAAGATCAACCTCAGTCAGGCCTTCGCCGGGCAAACGGTGGGCGTCACCGAAGTCAGCGAGAAAATCTGGCTCGTGAGCTTTATGGACTACGATTTAGGCTTCTTCGACCACGAGTCCGGGCGGGTCGAATGCGCCGAGAATCCCTTCGGCGCCAAACATCCACTCGCTAGCAACGTATGACCGCTGCATCATCTCACCGCTTCTCGATTCTGCAGGCCATGAGCTGCGTCGCGGCCTCAGACTCTACGTACGTTGAGGTTCTACGGTGACTTCCTCTAAACTGTTACCTATGTGTCCGGTATAAACCGTTACCCATCTGTCCGGAACGGACCTTTG
>JBARBX010000428.1:0-1616 GCA_049793535.1 Steroidobacteraceae bacterium
ATATAGGAGTTTCCCGGGATTTAAAGACTCGAGTGAGTTTGCGCCCTAGCCGCCTGGACCCCGGTCCGGCGAGGCCGACGCTCAGCTTTCAACGACGGCCTTCAGCCTCGCTAGCGCCTGGTCCCACTGCCGGGCGATCGATTCCAAAGAGCGGCGCGCCTCGTCCAGTTGCGCGGGTTCGAACTCCCACAGATGCTCGCGTCCAATCTTGACGCCGCGCACCAGACCCGCCGCCGCAAGCACGTTCAAGTGCTTGGTCACCGCTTGCCTGCTGATGTCGGTGCCCGAGGTCAGATGAGTGATGGACATTGCACCCCCCATGCACAGAACGGCGATGAGACGCAGCCGCTTCTCGTCTCCCAGCGCCGAAAAAACCGGCGCGCTGTTCGGCAGTGTCCTGTTGCCCGACCCCGCTCTACGATGCGGCGACATGCTTTTCGACGTTGCGCATTTGCTCGTCCCATCCCGACGTGTTCAGGCGAAACACCGTTGCCCGCCGGGAGAGCGGAATCATGTCCAAGCCGGATTCCACCACCGTGAGCAGGATGCCGCCGTCGGCTTCTGCGAGCTCGAAAACCACCAGCGTCGTGGGCTCCTGTGAGTAGTCGACGGCCGGGTCGATGGCGGCGGGATGCCATCGCCAGGACAACAGCCGCTCCGGCTCGACGCGCTCGATAAAAACCTCCATCTCCAGGTGCTCATAACCGGGATAGGTAACCTTGCCTTGCACCGATTTGCCGGCGATGAAGGTCTTGCCTTTGAAATTGACGCCGAACCATTTGCCGAACTCTTCGGCATTCGACAGTGCGCGCCAGACGCGTGCGCGCGAGGCCTTCAGATGGACCTGCCTTTCGATGCGATCCGTGGATGTGCTCATATGCAACCCCCTGGATGCATATTACAAAGTGCGCGGATATTATGCAACCTTTTAGTTGCAAATTGGTCGGGGTGACAGGATTCGAACCTGCGACATCTACGTCCCAAACGTAGCGCTCTACCAGTCTGAGCTACACCCCGGCGGGATCTCGGGTGCCGAAGGCGCGTTAGTTTATCTCACCCCCGTCCTATGAAAGGCATTTTCGTCGCCATCACGGTCAGGAATTGGATGTTGGCGCCGAGGGGCAAGCCGGCCATGTGCACGACGCTGGATGCCACGTGCTCGACATCCATCGTCGGCTCCGCCGCAATGCCGCCGCCGGCCTGCAGCGAGCCGGCTGCGATACCAGCCGTCATTTGCGTCGCCGCATTGCCGATATCGATCTGCCCGCAGGCGATGTCATAGGCCCGGCCCTCGAGAGACAAGACCCGGGTAAGCCCGGTGATCGCGTGCTTGGAGACCGTATAGGGCGTCGATTGCGGGCGCGGCACGTGCGCGGAAAGCGAGCCGTTGTTGATGATGCGGCCGCCCCGGGGAGTCTGCGCGGCCATGCGCCTGAAGGCCTCGCGCGCGCAAAGAAATGCGCCGGTCACATTGACGGACATGACCGCCGACCAGTCGTCGAGGCTGACCTCGGGCACGGCGGCCGGACGGGTCGCCGTTCCGGCGTTGTTGAACAGCAGGTCGATTCGGCCGAATCGCGCCACGGTCTCATCGAACAAATGGCGCACCGACGCTT
>JBARBX010000429.1:0-3887 GCA_049793535.1 Steroidobacteraceae bacterium
CAGGGTGCAACTTCCCCAGGCGAGCGAAGTTCCCTTGCCGCGGGGCTCGCACGAGCCTTTGGTGATCACGGTCACGGCGGAGGGAACCTACCGGGTCAACGAGCGCACTCTGATCAATTCCAGTCCCGACACGCTGCGGGCGGCGCTGCTCAAGGAAGCCGGCACCGATCGCGGACCCATCACGATCCGCGCCGACGCGCGCACCACGCATCAGGCCGTCGTCACGGCAATGGATGTGGCCGGCAGGCTGGGCTTCGCGCAACTGAACATCGCCACCGTCCACGAGGAAGCCGCTCCTTGAACGCAGCGGCCGTCGCGAGCCTGAAGGCTGCCGGCGATTCCTGGCCCATCTATCGGCGCCTGCTGAAGTACGCGAAGCCCTACGTCGGTGTATTCCTGATCGGCGTGATGGGTTCGGCGCTGTTCGCCGCCTCCAATGTTGCGCTTGCCTACCTGGTGCAGAAATTCCTGCACGGGGCGTTCATCGTCAAAAGCCCCGACATCGTCTGGGAAGTCCCCGTCGGGGTGGTGGTGCTGTTCACCGTGCGGGGAATCGGCGACTACGTGCAGAGCTACTATCCGAGCTGGGTCGGACGGCAGGTGATCAAGGGCCTGCGCCACGATGTATTCTCGCACTACCTGCGGTTGCCCACGGCGTATCTCGACCGGCAGCAGTCCGGGCACTTGCTGTCAAAGCTGACCAACAACGTCGAGTTGGTCGCTACCGCGGCGACCGGCGCGGCGATTTCGCTCATCAGCGACAGCCTGACCATTCTTGCGCTGTTGGCGAGACTCTTCTACATGAACTGGCAGCTCGCGTTGTACTGCATCGTCGCGGCGCCCGTCATCGGTTGGCTGATGAAGATCGCCAACCGCAGCTTCCGTCGGTACAGCGAGCGAATTCAAATTTCCATGGGCGACATCACGCGCGTGGCCAAAGAGGCCATCGACGCGCTGCGGCTGATCAAGATATTCAATGCCGAGGATCATCAGACCGAACGATTCGAACAGGTCAATGAACACAATCGCGCGTCCAACATGAAGCTGATCCGCGCGCGCGCGGTGAGCAATCCGGTGGTGCAGTGCATAGCGTCCATTGCGCTCGGCAGCGTCCTGTACCTGGCAATCCGGCAGGTGTTCTATCAACACTTGCAGGTCGACGAGTTCTTCGGTTTTCTCACCGCGTTGATGCTGATTCCCGCGCCGCTGCGCAGTCTGGTCAACATGAGCGGACCGCTGCAGCAGGGGATCGCCGCCGGCCAGAGCGTGTTCGAGATCCTGGATCATCCCACCGAAGGCAGCGGCGGTTCGCTCACGCTGGTGCGTGCGCGCGGCGACATCGAATTTCGCAATGTGTCGTTCAGCTACGGGGGCGAGAAGGGCGATGTGCTGCGCGACGTGAGCTTTCGCGTCCTCCCCGGCGAGACCGTGGCCATCGTCGGGCCCTCGGGCAGCGGCAAGACCACCCTGGTCGGGCTGGTGCCGCGGTTCTACGACGCTCAGCAGGGCGCGGTGCTGCTCGACGGCGTGGATGTGCGCGAATACCGGTTGACGGACCTGCGCTCTCAGGTGAGCCTGGTCAGCCAGGAGGTCGTGCTGTTCAACGACACCATTCGCAACAACATCGCCTTCAATGCCGTCGGCAAGACGGATGCGGAAGTGGAAGCGGCGGCGCGCGCGGCCAACGTCATGGAATTCGTCTCGCAGCAGCCGCAGGGCTTCGACACGCCGTTGACCGACCGCGGTCAGAATTTCTCGGGCGGTCAGCGGCAGCGGATTTCCATTGCGCGGTCGCTGCTCAAGGACTCGCCGGTGCTGATCCTGGACGAGGCCACGGCCGCTCTCGACAACGAATCGGAGCGCCGCGTGCAGCAGGAGCTCGGAGCGCTGATGCAGGGTCGGACGACATTGGTGATCGCGCACCGGCTGTCCACGGTCGAAGGAGCCGACCGGATCATCGTTTTGGACCAGGGGCGAATCGTCGAAAGCGGAACGCACCGGGAACTCCTGGCGCGCGGCGGGTTGTACGCGGCGCTGCACGGAAAGCTCGTCAGCGGCGCTGAGCCTGTCTGAGCAGGCTCTAGCTCCACGCTGCAAAATGTCCGTTCAATCTTGGCTCAACCGGATTTGGTACCAGCGCGCCTCGCCGCCGTGGTGGCTGCTGCCGCTGTCCGTTGTTTACGGCGCGGCCGTCGGAGCGCGCCGCTACCTCTACGCCAAGCGCCTGCGCAGATCGATACGCCTGTCGGTGCCGGTTATCGTGGTGGGAAACTTGAGTGTCGGAGGTACCGGCAAGACCCCGCTGGTGTGCTGGTTGGTCACCCAGCTGACCGCGCTTGGGTTCAAGCCGGGAGTGGTCACTCGCGGCTATGGAGGCTCCTCGGGACATGCTCGAATCATCGATACCTCTACGGATCCCGACGCCGTGGGCGACGAGCCGCTGTTGCTGGTGCGCCGTACCGCGGCCCCGGTGGCGGTCGGCCGCGACCGACCGGCGGCGGCGCAGCTGCTCGTGAACGCGGGTTGCGACGTCGTGGTCAGCGACGATGGTCTGCAGCATTACGCCCTGTCGCGGGATTGCGAAATCGCCGTCATCGACGGCGAGCGGCGCCTTGGAAACGGCCGGCTGTTGCCGGCGGGACCGCTGCGCGAACCCAAGGAGCGGCTGGCGGCGGCTGACGCCGTGGTCGTGAACGGCGGTGGCCCGCCTCTCGAGGGCGGCATTTTCGTGCACCTGGAGGCGGAGAGCGCCTCGAGCTTGATAGGCGGCGCGGTCAAGGCGCTGGACGAATTCCAGGGAATTGCGGTGCATGCCGTCGCCGGCATCGGCAACCCGCAGCGGTTCTTCGACATGCTGCAGGCGCGCGGCATCCTGGTGACGGCCCATCCATTGCCGGATCACGCACGGCTGCGAGCAGCCGATATTTCCTTCGGCGACCAGCGTCCGGTGCTCATGACCGAAAAGGATGCCGTAAAATGTGCCGGGATCGCCGGCCCGCAACATTGGTACGTGCCGGTGACCGCGAGCTTCGGCGGCGACGGATCGAAGGTGCTGCTCGACATCGTGACTCGGGCCATGTCAATGCGCGCGTCGCGCGCCTGAGGGTGTTATGGATAAGCGATTGCTGGAACTGTTGGTGTGTCCGATCTGCAAAGGGCCCCTGCGCAGCGCCGGGGCCGGCAGCGCACTCGAGCTCGTTTGTCGGCCGGATCGTCTGGCCTATCCCGTGCGCGAGGGAATCCCGGTGATGTTGCCGGAGGAGGCGAGAACGCTCGGCGCCGACGATCCCTTGCTCGACCGTTAGCGGGGGCCGAACTCTTTGTTTCACGTCGTCATACCCGCGCGTATCGCCGCCTCGCGACTGCCGGGCAAACCGCTTCTCATGATCGGAGACCGGCCTCTGATCCAATGGGTGTGGCAGTGCGCGCGCGCGAGCGGGGCGTCGTCGGTTACCGTCGCGACGGACGATGTCCGCATCCTGGATTCGGCCAGGGCGTTCGGCGCCGAGTGTCTGATGACATCGCCGCGGCACGCCTCGGGAACCGATCGAATCGCCGAAGTGGTCCGCGCCAAGGGCTTTGCGGCGGACGAAGTCGTGGTGAACCTGCAGGGCGATGAACCCATGATGCCGCCGGCCGTGCTCGACGAAGTGGCGGAAGCGCTGCGCACGCGGCCGCACATCGACATTGCCACGGCCGTGGCGCCCATTTCGACGCTCGCGGAATTTCTCGATCCGAGCTGCGTGAAGGCGCTGCGCGCGCTCGACGGGCAGGCGCTGTACTTCAGCCGGGCGCCGGTGCCCTGGCCGCGCGATAGCGTCGCGGCCGATCGGCCCGCCACGTACGATGGGGCCTGGCGGCACATCGGCATCTATGCCTATCGGGTA
>JBARBX010000430.1:0-3253 GCA_049793535.1 Steroidobacteraceae bacterium
GCCGGAGATTCCAGTGCAGCCGGCGACGGCGGTATGCGCGCCGATCGTCACGTTGTGGCCCACTTGGATCTGATTGTCCAGCTTCACCCCATGCTCCACCACCGTATCATCGATGGCGCCCCGATCGATCGTGGTATTCGCCCCGATCTCCACATCGTCGCCGATTTGCACCGAGCCCACCTGCGGCACCTTGACCCAGGTTCCCGCATCCGGCGCAAATCCGAAGCCGTCAGCGCCGATCACCACCCCGGCGTGCAGAATACAGCGCTGTCCGATCCGCACATCCGCGTACACGGTCACCCGCGCGATCAATTGCGTGTCGGCGCCGATGTGCGCCGCGCGCTGCACGATGCAGCCGGCGCCCACGAACGCCCTTTCGCCGATCACCGCCTCATCCTCGATGACGGCGAGCGGTCCCACCGCCGCCGACGGCGCGATGCGCGCCCGGCCGGACACGACCGCGCTGGGATGAATTCCCGCCGCGGCGCGCACCTCCGGGTGCAGGAGCTGCGCTATTCGCGCATAGGCCAGGTAGGGGTTCGGATCGATGAGCACGGCCGCGGGACAGCCCGCGGCGTTCTCCTCCGCCACCAGGACGGCGGTGGCACGCGTGGACTCCATCTGCTTGCGGTAGCGCGGATTCGCCAGAAAGCTCAAGGCTCCGGACTCCGCGTGCGACAGGGTGGCGACGCGCGAGATCACCGAGCCCGGATCCCCGCGCAGCCCAAGGCCGAACCGGACCGCCAACTCTCCTAGGCTGAATTCCCCCTGCACCGGCGCACCCTCATCAGTGCGATGCGCTAGGAACCTGTTACTTGCCGCCGGGAGTCTTCGCCGGCGGCGTCGCCGCTGCGGGCGCCTTGTTCGGCGCGGGCGCGGCGGCGGGCAAGGTCGTCGGCTTGGTCGCGAGCACCGCCAGCACGTTGGCCGTTATGTCGAGCGGTCCTTTGGCGAAGAATACGCCGTCGCCGAGCACCAAATCGAAGCCCTGCGCATTGGCGTAGGCTCCGATCTCGGTGACCAGGTAGCGCTGCACCTTGCCGATCTCCTCGTTCTTTCGCGTCGATCCGTCGTCCTGGAACTCGCCGGCCTTGCGCGAGAATTCGCGCTGCTCGTCGCGAAACGTCTTCTCCGCCTTGACCCGATCCGCTTCGGACATCAGGGCGCCTTCCTTCTGCAACTTCTCCTCGCGCGCCTTCAGATCGTTCTGCATGGTCATCAATTCGCGGCGCCGGGGCGCGAACTCGTTCTCGAGGGTTTGCATCGCCGTTTTTGTCTGAGGCGCCTCTTCGAGAAGCTTCTGAAAATTGACCACGCCAATCTTGATTTCCGCGCTCGCCTGGCCCGACACCAGAGTTGCGCACAGGCACAAGCTCATGAACGCAATACTGCGATTGAAAGTCGACATGTTGATCTTTAAGACCTCGAATTGTGCGGTCAAAACGCTTGACCGATAGAAAATTGAAACCGTTCCGTTTCGTCCCCGAATCTTACCGTGTCGCCGGGGTACGAATTCAAAGGAACGCCGTATGAGAAACGAAACAACCCCAGGGGCGCAAGCCATTGCACCGCAATCCCGGTCGATCGTTTCAGATTATCATAACTGAAGTGGTAGTTGACCGGGGTTATGTCGTCGACTCCAAGGAATTGCACCTTGTTGCCGGTCTGGAAGACATTGCCCATATCGTAGAACCAGCTCACCCGGGCCGCGCTCTTCCACTTTTCAGGCACCGGAAATATGAGCTCTAGACGATTGACCACGCGAAAGTTTCCGCCGTACGGGTTGCCGATACCGATGTTGTCCCGGGGCCCCAGGCGGCTCTCGCGGTAGCCGCGGACGCTGTCCGGGCCGCCGGCGAAATAATTGAGGTAGGGAGGCAGCGCCGTGGTGCGGCCCAGCGCGGAGGCGTAGTCCACCTGCGCATTGAAGGACAGCAGCCACTTGTGCCAAATGGGGACGTACTGCAGGTACTGGAAATTGGTCGCGTAGTAGCGCACGTCGCTCGGCGGGATCGCGTAGCGGCCCGATATGGCCAAATGCAGACCCCGGTCGGCGAACAGCGCACGGTTTCGGGCATCGTAGTTCCAGCCCGCGGTCAGTTCATAGGTGTAGAAGTCGGTGCCGTACACCGTGTACGGGCTGTCCAGGGAATTGACCACGCCGTCGCCGTTGGTGTCCGTGAGGTCGCGCTGGAAGGTATCGCCGTTGTCCTTCACCCAATTCACCGCCTGCTGTGCGCTGTACCCCTGCGAGACGACCAGGGTGTTCTTGTTGGCGGATATGCCGCCCTGCAGGTACTGGTACTCGGTGATGGGGTAGGAAAACTGCTCCGCGAGCGTGAGCTGCTTGGTCGAAAACGCCGACGACGCGGCCACGAACTGCGTTATGTCGCGATACGTGAAGGAAGTCGTGCGCGCCACGCCGTCGATGGTGGTGTACGGATCCGTGTGCGACATCACGTAGCTCTTGCTGTACCTGCCGGCGTTGATTTCCACCGCGATGCGGTCGCCCGTGCCCATGAAGTTGCTGTGCACGAAGTTGCCGTTCAGGCTGATGCCTTGCGCCTCGGAGTAGCCGATGCCGCCGCCGAACTGCCCCGGCAAGCCTTCCTTGATGTCGTAGTCGACATCCACCAGGTCGGCGCTGCCCGACACCGGGTTGGTCTTGAACTCCACTTTCTCCACGTACGGCAGGCGCTGCAACCGCTCCTTGGAACGCTCGACCGCCGAGTTCGACAGCCATCCGCCCTCGAGCTGGCGCATTTCACGGCGCAGAGTTTCGTCGTTGATCGCCGTGGTGTTGTTGAAGTTGATGTGCCGCACGTAAACGCGGTTGCCGGGCTCGATGAAGAACGTGAGGGCGACGGTTTTCTTGTCGTTGTCCGTGGTGGGCACCGGGTCGATCTTGGCGAACGCATAGCCGTCGGCCCCCAAGCGGTAGCTCATCAGCTCCTGGCTGCTGGTGATGGATTTGCGCGAATAGATGTCGCCCGGGTGGATCAACAGCAGTCTTCGTAGCTGCGCCTCGGGAACGACCATGGTGCCCGCGAGCTTGATGTCCGACACCCGGTACACGTCGCCTTCATTGACGTTCACGGTGATGTACATGTCGTCTTTTTCAGGCGCAATGGTGACTTGCGTCGATTCGATCTGGAAATTCGCGTAGCCGCGATCCATGTAATAGGAGCGCAATTTTTCCAGGTCGCCCGTCAATGTCTCCTTGGCGTAGCGGTCATCCTGCTTGTACCAGGAG
>JBARBX010000431.1:0-2449 GCA_049793535.1 Steroidobacteraceae bacterium
TTGAGGTCCTCGGCGATGGTGACATCGGGTAGCTGCCCGATCTCCGCCGTCGTGATGTTGTCGCCGATCAGATCGGAATTCTTCTTGGTGCCGATCGAGTCGCGCATCGCTTGCCGCACGCCGGTGACCACGATTTCATTCAGGCTGTCGCTGGACGAATCCGCCGCCGTATCCGCGTACGCCTGCCAACCGAAAGACGTAAATATGGCCAACGCGCCGGTCCCGTAGGCTGGCAGTCTATTTCTTGCTTTCACAGACACTCCCCGTGTGTATTGAGCTTTGCGCTTCGTTTTATAAGTCGCGCCGAATCAATAATAGTATTATACGATAAATAGGATGATAGCTGTCAATGGTATCGTGGCTTTGGCCCGTCCTTGGGGTCCGGGGGCCCGGTTGAACCCAGATCGCGTTAAAAGCATAACAATCACGGGCGGAGGCTCGGCCGCTTGGCTGGCCGCCGCAACGCTTGGCCGCCTGTTGAAGCCCGAGTTTTGCTCCATCCGAGTGGTGGACTCGCCGGGAGCCGCGGCCGATGCATTCAGCCAAGCATCGCTTCCGACCTTTCACCGATTGAACGGCTTGCTTGGAATCAACGAAGCCGATCTACTGCAACGGACGCGGGGAACCTTCAGGCTCGGCACCCGGTTTGCGGACTGGGGGCGGCAGGGCGACCGATATTTTCACACCTTCAGCCCGATCGGAGCCAGGCTCGAGGCCGTGCCGTTTCATCACTATTGGATGAAGCTGCGCGGGCTCGGCGACCCGACGAGCATCGAAGAGTATTCGGTCGCGACGGCGGCTGCGAAAATGCGCAAGTTTGCGCCCCCGGTGCCCGACCGCCGGTCGGTCTTGTCGCTGTACTCGTACGGCTACCACTTTGATGCCCGGTTGTTGGCGGCCTACTTGCGGGAATACGCGCAGGCCCACGGCGTCACCCGCGTCGAACGGGACGTCGTTCAGGTGCATTTGCGCGGCGAGGACGGTTTCATCGACGAACTGGAACTCGACGACGGTTCGCGGCTTCGGGCCGATCTCTACATCGATTGCGGCGGCACCGAGGGCCCACTGTCACGGCAGTCGGCCGCCGTGGGGCACGAGGATTGGCGCCATTGGCTGCCTTGCGATCGCGCGGTCGGCGTCACCTGCGCAAGCGCGGGAGACCCCGCGCCCTATTCGGAGTGCTCGGCACGGCAGTCCGGCTATGCGTGGAGCGTACCGCTGCGCGGGCGCAGCGATTGCGGCTACGCGTATTCCAGCCTGCATGTCGGCGACGATGCGGCCGCGGCGATGCTGCTGTCCGAACTCCCGGGTACGGCTCTCGCCGAGCCGCGTCTGCTGCGCCTGGCGCAGGGCAGGCCGACGAAGTTCTGGGACAAAAACCGCATCCTGCTCACCGGCGGCATTCTCGATCCGCTGGAATCGACCGGTCTGCACCTCGTCCAGACGGGGATCACCCGCCTGCTGACCTTGTTTCCCGTTCGCCGTGTCAGCCCGGGCGACATCGAGGAATACAACCGTCTGACCATCATGGAGCACGAGCGCATCCGCGATTTTCTCGTCCTGCATTTCAAGGCGACTCAACGCGCCGATTCGCCGTTCTGGGATGACTGCCGCCGCATGGAGATTCCGGACACGCTGCGGGCCAAACTCGAGCTGTATCGGCATAGCGGACGCATCGCGATGCTCGACGAGGAACATTTCGGCGAGGATAGCTGGCTCGCGCTGCTCCTCGGCCAGAACATCGAGCCGCAGGACTATGATCCGCTCGCGGACGTCATCGATGTCGGCGACGTGAGATCCGCCTTGCTGCATATGAGAACCCTGGTGCAGGACGCAGTCGCCACCTTGCCAGGCCATTCGCAATTCATCGAGAAGCACCGTGCACAACCGGGTGCGTGACATTGTCATCGTAGGCGGGGGCACGGCCGGATGGATGGCCGCGGCCATTCTGGCGCGCCGGCTGGCGCACGGCGGTGCGGCGATTCAAGTGGTCGAATCCGCCGAAATCGGCATCGTCGGCGTGGGCGAGGCCACCATTCCGCCGATTCGATTGTTCAACAATGCCCTTGGAGTCGACGAGGACGAGTTCCTGCGCGAGACCCGGGGCACCATCAAGCTGGGAATCGAATTCAGGAACTGGTCAAAGCCCGGCCATGAATATTTCCATCCCTTCGGCGCCCACGGCACCCGCCTCGAACAGGTATCGCTGCATCAGGATTGGCTCAAGCTGCGGCAGATGGGCGACACGTCGAGCTTCGAGGAGTATTCCCTCAACACGGTCGCGGCCCGGCTCGGCCGGGTCTCGGCCGCGCATGACGATTCCCTGTCGCCGATTTTCGCCTACGCCTATCACTTCGACGCGGCGCTGTATGCGGGATATTTGCGTGGTTACGCCGAGGCGCGCGGGGTGCGGCGGATCGAAGGCAAGGTGGTGGATGTGGAATTGCGG
>JBARBX010000432.1:0-2456 GCA_049793535.1 Steroidobacteraceae bacterium
CGACTTCGCCGCGCCGGCTCCCCGGCAACAGGGCGACGACCTGGGCGCCCGCATCGATCCCGAGCTCGCGCCGGGCCGCCCCACGGTCGACGGACAGCGGAATCGCATCCGCGAGGGGATGCCCGACGAATACTGCGTGCATGCCGTGCTCATCGTAGAAGCGCTTCTCGAAGGGCAGCAGGCAGAGCACGAGATCCACGGAACGGTGAATGTTGCGCGCCCGCCCCTGGCGCCAGGCCCAGACCTGGGGACTGACGTATTGCACCGTCGGAATGCCCGCGGCATGCAGCCGCCGCGCCAGGCGCAGGTTGGTATCCGGCGCGTCGATGCCGATGAACACATCCGGCCGCGCCGCCAGAAACTCATTGCCGATGCGTGCCAGCAACCGTAGCAACCGGGGCAAGTGGCGCAGGACCTCGAACAGCCCCATGACGGCGAAGGATTCGGCGGGCTCCCAGACCTTGCATCCCGCCGCCTGCATCTTCGGTCCGGCGACGCCGAAGAACTCCGCGCCCGGCGACAGCCGCTTGAGAGCACCGATCAGATCGGCACCCAAGGTGTCGCCGGAAGCTTCGCCCGCGAGCAGCCCGACCTTCAGCGGGCCGGCGGTGGTCGCAGGTTTGGGCGCAGTGGCTAGCGCGGCCATCAGGAGCCTACCTGACGATGCTGCGTTCGCTGCGCTTGATGAACTCGACGAAGGGCCGGATTTCCTCTTGAGTGGCGGCCGCCTGTTCGAGTTGCTCCAGTGCCGCGTTCAATTTCAGCCCCGAGCGGTACAGCAACCGGTAGGCGCGGCGGATATTCTGTATCTGATCGGGAGTGAAGCCGCGGCGCTTCAAGCCTTCGCTGTTTACACTATGCGGTTCCGCCGGCCGTCCGACCGCCATCACGTAGGGCGGCACATCGCGCGTGACCGCCGCGCTGTGGGCGATGAAACAGTGCGCGCCCACCTTGGTGTGCTGGTGCACGGCGGACAGACCGCCCATGATCACCCAGTCGCCCAGCTCCACGTGTCCGCCCAGAGTCGCGCAGTTCGCCATCACGATCTGATCGCCCAGGCAGCAATCGTGGGCCACGTGCGAATACGCCATGAGCAGGTTGTCGTTGCCGATGCGCGTCACGCCCTTGTCGTGGGTGGTCCCTCGGTTCACGGTCACGGATTCGCGAAAGACGTTGCGATCGCCGATCGTGAGCCACGTCGGTTCACCCTTGTACTTCTTGTCCTGGGGCGCATCGCCCAACGAGGCGAACTGGAAGATCTTGTTGCCGGCGCCGATTCGGGTCGGACCGTTGATCACCACATGCGGGCCGATCCAGGTGCCGGGACCGACAACGACGTCCGCGCCGATGACGGTGAACGGCCCGACCGAAACGTCCGCCGCAATCTGCGCCTGCGGCGAGATCACCGCGCGCGAATCGATCATCCCGGATCTCCCTTCTTGGTCTCCGGCGCAACCATGATTTCCGCCGAAGCCACCTCGACCCCGTCGACCTCGGCCGATCCGTGGAACTTCCAAATTCCCTTGAAGGCGCGCTTCAAGGTGACCTTGAGCAACAATTGATCGCCGGGCTCGACCGGCCGGCGGAAGCGCGCATTGTCGATGGCCACAAAATAAAACCGGGTTTCGGTGTCCGGCACCACCCCTACCGTCTTGAACGCCAGGATCCCCGCCGCCTGCGCCAGCGCCTCGATGATCATGACTCCCGGCATCACCGGGCGATGCGGGAAGTGCCCCGGAAAGTACGGCTCGTTGAAGGTCACGTTCTTCAGTGCGTGGATGTGCTTGCCGGACACGCATTCCAGCACGCGATCCACCAGCAAGAAGGGATACCGATGCGGTAATTGCCGCATGATCGCTTCGATATCCATCTTCTCGGGTTCAGTCATCATCGCTCCTTTCCGTCCAATCGCCGCAAATGCGCCACCATGCGCCGCCACAATCGAGTCTCCACCGCCGGCATGCCGCTCGAGTAGCTGCCGGCCTCTCTGATCGAGGCGGTCACCAAACTATAGCCGGTCACCACCACATCGTCGGCGATGGTCAAATGACCGGCCATTCCCACGCCGCCGCCGATCATGCAGCGCCGGCCTATGGTGGTGCTGCCTGAAATCCCGACGCAGCCCGCGACGGCGGTATGAGCGCCTATGGTGACGTTGTGGCCTACCTGGATCTGATTGTCCAGCTTCACCCCGTTCTCCACCACTGTGTCGTCGATGGCGCCCCTGTCGATGGTGGTGTTGGCCCCGATCTCCACATCGTCGCCTATCCGCACGCCGCCCACCTGCGGCACCTTCACCCAAGATCCCGCATCGGGCGCAAAACCGAAGCCGTCGGCCCCGATCACCGCTCCCGCGTGCACGATACACCGCCGCCCGATCCGCACGCCCGCATACAGGTTGACCCGCGAGATCAGGCAGGTGTCGGCGCCGACGCTGGCGCCCCGCTGCACCACGC
>JBARBX010000433.1:0-4801 GCA_049793535.1 Steroidobacteraceae bacterium
GGCTTGCTCAGTTCGAATATCAGCGGTTCTCTCGCTTGCAAATCGGCCATTGATCCTCCCCCGGTCGTTGCGTAATCAAGCCGCGGCGCGCGACGGATTCATGATGTCGGCCAGCGCGCCGGCATACGCGTCGATATCCTCGGCCAGTTTGGTTTCGGTGGCGCATACCAGAAGGGCGTTCCCAAGTTCCGGATAGCGGTCGGTGAGCTCGAGCCCTCCGAAAATCCCCCGGCGCGAGAGCGCACCGAGCACCGGCGCCACCGGCCGGTCCAGGATCAACACGGCTTCATGAAAGCGCGGCGCCGAAAAGGCCCGCCTGACTCCGGTGATTTTGCCCAACGCCGCCGCCAAATCGGCCGTGCGCTGCATGCTCGCGGCGGCCACTCGCTGCAGGCCGGCGGCTCCCAGCAACGACATGTAGATGGTCGCGGCCGTCACGAGCAGGCCCTGATTGGTGCAGATGTTCGAGGTGGCCTTGCTGCGCCGAATATGCTGCTCGCGGGCCTGCAAGGTGAGACTGAATCCCGGGCGCCCGTCCACATCCACGGTGCGTCCGACGATTCGCCCGGGCATTTGCCGCACATGCTGCATGCGCGTCGTCATGAATCCGAAGTAAGGCCCACCCGCCGACAGGGGCACGCCGAGCGGCTGCCCCTCGCCGCAGACGATGTCGGCGCCGTGCATTCCGTCCCGCCGCTCACCCCACTCGCCGGGGGCTTTCAACAAAGCCAGCGAGATCGGGTTGACCACCGCAATCAATAGAACCTTGTTTCGATGGGCCCAATCGTTAAGCCCGTCGACCTCTTCCAGGCAGCCGAAGAAATTCGGCTGCTGCACCACCAAGGCGGTGACATCCTGGCCGCTGTAGGGCTCCAGGGTCTCGAGCAGCGTGCGCCCCGTCGCTCGGTCGAAATCCACGCTCTCGAATACGATGCCTTGATTGCCGGCGATCGATTGCGCCACCTGCGCGTAGGTGGGATTCACGGTGCGCGGCATGAGAATTCGCCGCGAATTCGCGGCGCGATTGGCCCGCACCGCCATGAGACAGGCCTCCGCCAGGGCCGAGGCACCGTCGTACAGCGAAGCGTTCGACACCTCCATTGCCGTGAGCGCGCACATCATCGATTGATACTCGTAGATCAATTGCAGCGTGCCCTGACTCGCCTCCGCCTGGTACGGCGTGTACGCAGAATAGAATTCGCCGCGCGTCGTGATGGCCCACACCGGCGCCGGGATGTGATGTTCGTACGCGCCTGCGCCGATGAAATTCAACGGCCGGCCGTCGCCGGCCGCGCGCGCTGCCATCAGGCGCCCGAGCTCCATTTCGCCGAGCGCCGTCGGCACGCCAAGCGTGCCCGCCCGCAGCTCGCGCGGAATCTCATCGAACAGGTCGTCGATCGACTGCACGCCGACCACCTCCAGCATGCGGGCGATGTCGTCGGGCGTGTGAGGAATGAATGCCATGGCGCCGCCCTCAATGAGCTTCGTCGGCCAGGTATTGGGCGTACTCGGCGGCGCTCATGAGGGCGGCGCCGTCTAGCCCTCCGTTCGTCTGCACTCGGAACATCCACCCCGCTCCATAAGGGTCCTGATTGAGCAGCTCCGGTTGGGATGCCAGCGCGGAATTGCTGGCCGTGACCTGGCCGCTCACCGGACTGTAGACATCGGAGGCCGCCTTGACGGATTCGACCACGGCGCAGGCCTCGCCCGCCTTCACGGTGCGGCCTGCTTCCGGAACCTCGACGAATACCAGATCGCCGAGCGCGCCTTGTGCATGTTCGGATATGCCGATTTCCACCAGCCCGTTCTCCCCTAAGCGCACCCACTCGTGGCTCTTGGTGTATCGCAAATCGCTCGGTATGTTGCTCAATGTAACTCCCCTTTGAGGCTAAACCGGAATCAATGCCGTCCCGTGCCGCACGAACGGCGGCTTGACCACGCTCGCGGCGTGCAATTTGCCGCGGATTTCAACCTGCACGCGGAGTGCGGCGGTTTTCGGCACGCGCGCCAGCGCAATGGAACGATTCAAGGTGGGTGAAAAGGTGCCGCTGGTCACTTCGCCCGCGGGCATAATCTTCTGATGACTGCGCAGCACGCCGCGCTCCTCCAGAAGCAGTCCGACCAGTTCACAACCGGCGCCGTCGCGCAGGCCCTCGAGCGCCAGGCGCCCTACAAAATCCCGTTCGGCGGGTTCGAACGCCACCGTCCAGGCCAATCCCGACTCCAAGGGATGGTGGTTTTCGTCCATGTCGTTGCCGTACAGGTTCATGCCGGCTTCCAAGCGCAGGGTATCCCTCGCGCCAAGCCCCGCAGGCTGGATGCCTTGTCCGCGCAGCGCATTCCAGGTTCCGGCGGCAGCGTCGGCCGGCAGCACAACTTCGAAGCCGTCCTCGCCGGTATAGCCCGTTCGCGCGATGAACCACGAATCGATCTGCGCGCCGAAGAACGGCGCGAGTGTCAGCGCCGCGGCGCGCCCGGCCGGCCCCTGCCCCAGTGCCGCCAGTGCCGCGACCGTCTTCTGCCGCGCATTCGGACCCTGGATTGCGATCATGCCTAAATCGCGGCGCTCATCGACGTCCACGGCGAAGGGCTGCGCATGCCCGCGGATCCACTCGAGGTCCTTGCCGCGAGTTCCGGCGTTGATCACCAGGCGAAACCAGGTGTCCGACAGGAAGTAGACGATGAGATCGTCGATCACGCCGCCGCCGGGCAGCAGCATGCAGGAATACAGCGCCTTGCCGGGGGATTTCAAACGGCCCACATCGTTGGCCAGCAAATTCCGCAGAAACTCGCGGACCCGCGCGCCCTTGAGATCCACCACACCCATGTGCGACACGTCGAACATGCCCGCATCGCGACGCACCGCGTGGTGCTCTTCGATCTGCGATCCGTAGTGCAGCGGCATTTCCCAGCCGCCGAAGTCGACGATTTTCGCGCCCTGCAGGATGTGGGTGTCGTAGAGCGCGGTCTTCAGGCCCATCGCAACCTCGCGGCAAAAGAACGAAGCGACACTGGCACTTCCGTGCCATGCCCCTCTGTCCTTTGAACCTGAGAGATCGCGCGCCCTCGTGAGCGCTGCTCCCCTTCGGTGGATCGCCGTTGATTGCGCGACCGCTCTCCAGAGATCGCGAGAGTCTGCCGTTCGTGTGCCTGAGCGTTTCCGGGCGGTTGCGCCTTCGGCGGTCCTGTTCGAAAGGACTCTCTCCAGACAGCTCTTATCGCGATGAACGCATGATACACCAACGCCGCTTCGGCCGCGGACGCCGATCGTCGGCTAGCCGCCCGACCTCTTCGCCGGCCAGCCAAGCTTGGTCAGCTCGGCGACGATGACGTCGCGGTGATCACCCTGAATTTCAATGACGCCCTCGCGCACAGTGCCCCCGGATCCGCAGCGCTTCTTGAGACGGGTGGCCAAGGATTCGATGTCGGACAACGACATCGGCAGCCCTGTGACCGTCGTAACGCCCTTGCCCGCCCTGCCCTTGACTTCCCGGCCCACGCGCACCGTGGCGGGTTTGGCGGCTCCGGGAACTCCCTTCGGGCACACGCATTCACGCACCGGCCTGCGGCAGTTGGGGCAAAGGCTGCCGGCTGCGGTTGAGTAAACGATTCGATCCGCCATTCCCGTATTATGCCGATTGATCAAGCGTCAGGGAGGAGCCATGGGTTTTACCGATTCTGTGTCTATGCACGGGCGGCACGTATCGCTTCTGCCTCTCCAACATTCGCATCACTATGACTTGGTCGAAGCGGTGAAAGACGGCGAATTGTGGGAGCTCTGGTACACCACCATTCCGGAACCCGACGGGATGCGTGCTGAAATCGACCGGCGCTTGGGGCTGCAGGCGCGAGGTTCGATGATTCCCTTCGCCGTCATCGATGAACCCACCGGCCGGGCGGTCGGCGTGACCTCTTTGATGAACATCGATGCCGCCAACCGGCACGTGGAAATCGGCTCGACCTGGTACCGCAAGCGCGTGCAGCGGAGCGCCTTGAACACCGAGTGCAAGCTTTTGCTCATGACCCACGCCTTCGAGCGCTTGCATTGCATCGCCGTCGAATTCCGCACGCATTTCTTCAACCACCAGAGCCGTGCCGCCATCGAGCGCTTGGGCGCGAAATTAGACGGGGTATTGCGCCAGCATCAGATCGGAAGAAACGGCACCCTGCGCGACACCTGCTGCTACAGCATTCTCGATTGCGAGTGGCCGACGGTCAAAACCCATCTGATGCACCGGCTCGAGCGACGGCCGCCATGAAAACGCCTACCAGAGGCAGCCCGGCCGAGCGGTTCTAGGAGCCTGCAACTTTTTCCACCCGGCGGTGTTTTGAGTCTAAACGAACACACTTCCGTGCAACATCCATCCCACGGCTCCGACCGCTCAACCGAGTTCACGTCTTTCATGCGTGCGTATCAGGATATGGTCTTTTCGACTGCGGTCCGTCTGGCGGGCAATGACGGGCAGGCGGAGGATATTGCGCAGGAGGTCTTTTTGAGAGCGTATGAGCATTTCGGCGACCTTCGCACCAGCCCGACGGCGGGGGGCTGGCTGAAGACCGTCGCCACCAATTTGGCCCTGAATTATTTGAGCCGCTACCGCAAGCGCTGGCGCATGTTCTCCGAACTGCGGCCGGCCGAGGCGGACGCGGAGCCGGCGCCGGAATTGGGGCCGCCCCAGCCGGACACACTGCTCGCGGACTTGGGCGCGGAGCAGCGGCGCGCGCTTATCGACGGGGCGCTGCGCCAACTTCCCGACCATCAGCGAGTGGCCCTGGTGCTGTATCACTTCGAGGAGCTGTC
>JBARBX010000434.1:0-2222 GCA_049793535.1 Steroidobacteraceae bacterium
GACCCGAGATTCTCCAGCGTCAATAACGGCGAGCCGGTCACCGCCGAGCGCGATCGGCAGTTCCTGTTCCAGCATCGCTATCTGCTGAGCGATCAGGTCGCGGCAGCGCGCTTTTCTTCGACAGGCCTGCGCGCGGCGATCGGGGGCACCATCGAGGATTTGGCATCGCCCGCGGGGTTGCTGCTCAAGTCGCTGCTGCCGAACGATCCCACGGGCGAAATGCTGCACATCATCGACCAATTGCAGCGCACGCCCGCGCCGGCCACGAGCGACGGAGTCTGGGTTTCCCCGGACGGCGCACGCGCCCTGCTGGTCGCACAAACAGCGGCCGGCGGTTCCGACATCGATGCTCAAGCGGAGGCCATCGAGGCGGTCCGGGCGGCATTCGCCGCCGCCCCACGTGAATCTTACGCCGGCAACATTCCGCCCCTGCAATTGAAAATGAGCGGCCCCGGCGTATTTGCCGTCGCCGCCCGGGCGAAAATCGAGCGCGCGGCCGTGCGGCTGTCGATCGCCGGCAGCCTCTTGGTCGTCACGCTGTTGTTTGCCGTGTACCGCTCGCTGCCGGCGCTCGCGCTCGGTCTCATGCCGGTGATCAGCGGCGCGCTCGCCGGAATCGCCGCCGTCGCACTGGGCTTCGGCGCCGTGCACGGCGTGACTCTCGGCTTCGGCGTCACCTTGATCGGCGAGTCGGTCGACTATTCGATCTATTTCTTCGTGCAATCGCGCCGCTCGACGTACAACCCGGCCGCGACCTTGAACTGGCAGCAGGCGTGGTGGCCGACGATTCGCCTCGGGATGCTGACGTCGGTGTGCGGCTTTGCGTCGCTTCTTCCCTCAGGCTTTTCGGGTCTGGCGCAATTGGGCGCCTACTCTATCAGCGGGTTGGTGGCGGCCGCATTGGTGACCCGCCATGTATTGCCGGCACTGCTGCCGCGCGGTTTCACCATCCGCGATGTCGCGCCCTTCGGGGTGCGCGTCGCGGCAGTGCTGCGGCCGTTCAGGCAACTCCCGGGCCTTAGCGTCGCGGTCTTGAGTGTCGCCGTCGCATTGGCGGCGCTCGCCGTACTGCACCGGCACGAGGCCACCCTATGGAACCGCGAACTCTCGGCGTTGAGCCCGATCTCCGTTGAGGACCAAAACATGGACGCGCGGTTGCGCGCCGACTTGGGCGCCGCCGACGTGCGAGATCTGGTCATCGTCACGGGCCCCACGCTGGATGCGGCGCTCGCCGGCGCCGAGCGCGCGGCCCAGGCACTCGAGCCCCTGGTCGACAGTGGGGTGATCGGCGGCTTCGACTCTCCGGCGAGTTACCTGCCGAGCGCGGAGACCCAGGCGGCGCGGCGCGATAACCTGCCTGACCCCACGACGCTGCGTGTCAACCTGCGAAAGGCCACCGACGGCCTGGATGTGGACGAGGCGCGTCTGCAACCCTTTCTGAGCGATGTCGAGGCCGCTCGCCACGCGCCGCTGTTGACCGCGCGGGATCTGGAGGGAACCTCGCTGCGCACCGGATTCGACGCCCTCATCCTGCATCAGAAGGATCGCTGGGATGCGCTGCTGCCCCTGCATCCCGCGGCCGCGCGGCCCATCGACATCCTGCGGGTGGCGGCCGCTCTGCCAACCGCGCGGGTCCCCGAAGTGCGTGCGCTCGATCTCAAGCGGGAATCCGATGCCTTGTACGCCGGCTACCTGTCCGAGGCGATCCATTTGTCGCTGGCGGGCGCGCTGGCACTCGTCATGTTGCTGTCGATCGTTCTGCGTTCGCCGCTGCGCGTGGTGAAGGTATTGGCGCCGCTGGCGCTCGCGGTTCTCAGCGTGGCCGCTGGTCTTGCATTCTGCGGGGTGCAGCTCACGATTCTGCACTTGGTCGGCATGCTGCTCATCGTGGCCGTCGGTTCCAACTATGCCCTGTTCTTCGACCGCGAGGCTCAGGTGCACGACGCCGGCGGCGAATCGCTGATCTTGGCGTCGCTGGCCATCGCCAACTTGAGCACGGTGATGGCCTTCGGCCTGCTGTCGTTCTCGCAGGTACCGGTGCTGGTCGCCTTGGGAACCACGGTGGCGCCGGGTGCCTTCCTCGCGCTCCTGTTCGCCTCGGTGTTGTCCCGCAGCGGCCCAGCCGCCCCCGCGACGTCGCGTGCCTAGTATTTTCGTGCCGGCGCTTGCCACGGCCGTCGCGCCCATCCGCATGGTGTGGCTGCCCGGCGCCTCTCATGCTG
>JBARBX010000435.1:0-5018 GCA_049793535.1 Steroidobacteraceae bacterium
CTAGGAGCTGTCGCATGTGTGGAATAGTCGGTCTTCTGGTCAAGAATCCTGCGTTGCGCGATCAGTTGGGCGCGCTCATGGTGCCCATGCTGGTGGGCATGACGGAGCGCGGCCCCGATTCCGCCGGGCTCGCCGTCTACACCGAGCCCGTGTCGCAGCGCCATCACAAGCTCAGCTTGTACAGCGGCGGGAACGCGGTCGATTGGCCGCAACTGCTCAAGAGCATCGCGGCGGATTTCGCCCATGCCCACGAGATCGCGGCGCACGGCAATCACGCGGTACTGACCACCGCCGCGGATCCGGATCAGCTCAGCGCCTGGCTCGCGCGCAATGCTCCCGCCGTGGCGGTGCTCTCGGTCGGCCAGTCGATCGACCTCTACAAGGATGTGGGAGCGCCGGCGGAGATCGCCGCACGCTACGATTTCAAGTCGCTGCGCGGCTCGCACCTGGTGGGGCACACGCGGATGGCCACCGAGTCCGCCGTGACACCGGCGCACGCGCATCCTTTCACCGCGGGGCGCGACTTCTGCCTGGTGCACAACGGCTCGCTGTCGAATCCGCACCTGGTGCGCAAGCGGTTGGAACCGCTCGGCATCGAATTCGAAACGGACAACGACACCGAAGCCGCGTGCCGATTCTTCGAATGGCGGCTGCGCGAGGGGGACGACCTGAAGTCGGCCGTGCGGCGCGGATTCAGCGAGCTGGACGGATTTTTCACCTTTCTGATGGGCACCGATCGCGAGCTTCTCATCGTTCGCGACGCCTTCGCCTGCAAGCCGGCCGTGGTCGCCGAGACCGACGACTACGTCGCCATCGCCTCGGAGTTCCGCTCGCTCGCGCATCTGCCGCACATCTCGCGGGCAACCTTGTTCGAGCCCAAGCCGGAGGAGATTTATTCATGGCGAATTTGAGGCCGGTGCCCATGCTGCGCGAATTCGACCTCGCGCGCGACAGCCTGCGGGACTTGAATTCGTTCCTGCACAAGCGGGCCGCCGGCGAAGGCGTCTCGCAAATCCAGGTGAGGAACCCGGATGGGGCGCATTCCATCGCCTGCGGTCTCGATTCGGACATCGACGTGCAGATTCACGGCCACGTGGGCTACTACGTGGCGGGGATGAACAAGCACGCGTCGATCACCGTCCACGGCAATGCCGGCCCGGGCGCCGCCGAGAACATGATGTCCGGCCGCGTTCACATCCGGGGCTTCGCCTCCATGGCCGCGGGCGCCTCGGCGCACGGCGGCCTGCTCGTCATCGACGGCGACGCGTCCCTGCGCTGCGGCATCTCGCTCAAGGGCGGCGACATCGTGGTGGGCGGCAGCGTCGGCAGCTTTTCCGCGTTCATGGCGCAGGCGGGACGCATCGTCATCTGCGGCGATGCCGAGGATGCGCTCGGCGATTCACTGTACGAGGCGGTCATCTACGTGCGCGGCAAGGTCCGTTCGCTCGGCGCCGACGCCCGCTTCGAGCCGATGACCGACGCCGATCGCGCGGCGCTGAAGGGACTGCTGGCGCAGGCCGGCCTGACTTACGATCCTGCGGAATTCAAGCGCGTGGCTTCCGCGAAAAGTCTCTATCACTGGCATGCCGATGCCGATCAGGAGTATTGACGAATGACGGGTCCGCAGTTGGAAGAGTCGGCCGGTTTCGATCGATCGACCATTGACTACATTCAGCGCGCCGCGGCGAGCGGCTTGTATGAAATCCGGGGATTGGGCGCGAAACGCCGCGTGCCCAATTTCGATGACCTGTTGTTTCTTGCCGCCTCCCTGTCGCGCTACCCCCTCGAGGGCTACCGCGAGCGCTGCGCGACCAAGACCGTGCTCGGCACGCGTTTCGCCACGCGGCCGATAGAACTCGCGATTCCGATCACGGTGGCCGGCATGAGTTTTGGCGCGCTGTCGGCGCGGGTGAAGGATGCGCTGGGGCGCGCCGCGACGGAGGTGGGCACCTCCACGACCACCGGCGACGGCGGTATGACCGCCGAAGAGCGGGCTTCGTCGAAGACCTTGGTCTATCAGTGCCTGCCGTCGCGCTATGGATTCGATCCCGACGACGTGCGGCGCGCGGACGCCATCGAGATTGTCATCGGCCAGGGCGCCAAACCCGGGGGCGGCGGCATGCTGCTCGGGCAGAAAGTGAATCCGCGGGTGGCGCGCATGCGCACCTTGCCGGAGGGAGTGGATCAGCGCTCCGCGTCGCGCCACCCGGACTGGACCGGACCCGACGATCTGGTGATCAAGATCAAGGAGCTGCGCGAGATCACCGATTGGGAGAAGCCGATCTACGTCAAGGTCGGTGCCACGCGGGTGTTCAACGATGTGAAGCTGGCCGTGCACGCAGGCGCGGATGTCATCGTGGTCGACGGCATGCAGGGCGGCACGGCGGCGACGCAAACGGTGTTCATCGAGCATGTGGGAATTCCCACGCTCGCGGCGCTGCGCCAGGCCGTCGACGCGCTGGACGATCTGAACATGCGCGGCACCGTGCAATTGGTGATTTCCGGCGGCATCCGCAGCGGTGCGGATGTGGCCAAGGCGCTCGCGATGGGCGCCGATGCGGTGGCGATCGGGCAGGGGGTGCTGATGGCCTTGGGCTGCAACAGCGATTCCTACATCGCCGGCGGCCGGCATATTTCGGCGCTCGAGGACTATGCGCGGCTCGGCACCCAGCCTGGGTTCTGTCATCACTGCCACACGGGGAAATGCCCGGTGGGAGTGACCACGCAGGATCCAGTGCTGGAACTGCGGCTGGATCCCGCGGTGGGCGCCAAGCGGCTGAAGAACTACTTGAAGACCGTGAACATGGAATTGACCACAATCGCGCGCGCCTGCGGCAAGCAGGATGTACACCACCTCGAAAAAGAGGATTTGGTGGCGTTGACAGTGGAAGCGGCCGCCATGGCAGGTGTTCCCTTGGCGGGGACGTCGTGGATTCCCGGGGCTACATGAAGAACTGCTCCGACACGATCTTGCCGTCCTTGACTTCGTAGGCGCAGATCTCCTCGAGTTTCACGCGCCCACGGCCCTTCATCGTGACATCCATCGTCAGCGTGATGGCGATGGCATTGCCGGTGACCAGCGGCACGGACGTGTCGAATGCATGGACTTTCTCCACCATCGACTCGAACTTGTGGCCCTTCTCGATGATGGCGCGCAACCCTTTCGTTTCCCTGGGGAAGTCCGGCGTCTCGCGAGGCTCGATGCTGACTGCGTCCTCGGCGAATAGCTCTTTCTGCGCGTCTTCGAACTGGCCTTTGCGACAAAGCTCGGCAAGGCGGACGGCGATTTGTTGCGTATTCATGACCAAGCTCCTATGTCGTGGAAGTGGATGAGAGCTTTTTTTACCCCAATCCGAGGCGGATTGCGATAGGGGTGTTTGCTGCTGTGCATCGGGCCTATAATCGCAACGCCCTGTAATCCAAGTGGAGAGTCCGCGATGCGTAAACAGATTTGTAAGCCGCTTATTCTCGCCGTGGCCGCGCTTGCGCTGACCGCGCTCGTTCCATTGACCGTTCGCGCCCAGGACCGGCCGGACGAACACAAAGATCAGCAAGCGCAGGAACATCGCGACGATCATTCCGCGATGAAGCGCGACGATCACCATGACGAAGGCAAGGCGGATCCGGCGGCTCAATATCGTCACGACCATCCGCGCGCCTCGGCCCGCTGCCATGATGGCTTTTTCACCAATACCAAAGACCGCGGCCGGGCCTGTTCGAAGCACGGCGGCATCGATGTCTGGCTCGCGCTCTAAGCCAGCCTAAATCGCCGCACGACGGTCGGAGCCGTGCGCCGCGAGATCGGCGCCGCGATCGCAATGATGCCGGTTGCACCGGGATGCGATCGTGCTGCAACATTGTGGATTGGTCCCTGACCGATCACCGGAGCATCTCGTGCATCCCATTCCTCGCCCTGCACACACGCTGGGACTCGCTTGCCTCATGTCCTGCATTTCTGCCGGCGCGTTTGCGGCGCCCCATTTGTATCAGTCGCCCGCGCTCAGCCGCGATTTAATCGCGTTCGGCTACGCCGGTGATCTTTGGACGGTTGCCCGCGACGGCGGCCGCGCCGTACGCCTGACGAATGGCGTGGGGCTGGAGAGCGCGCCGGTCTTTTCACCGGACGGCCGTACCATCGCCTTCACCGGGGAGTACGACGGCAATACCGATGTGTTCACCATCCCGACGCAGGGCGGTGTGCCGCATCGCGTGACCTATCATCCGGCCCCGGACATCGCCGTGGGGTGGACGCCGGACGGGAAGCGAATACTGTTTCGCTCGTCGCGGGAAGCGGTGAGCCGCTACACTCAGTTATATTCGGTTCCCGCCGAGGGCGGCCAGGCCCTGCGCTTGCCGCTGCCCATGGCCTATCAAGGCCAGCTGTCGCCGGATGGATCGCACATAGCCTACTCGCCCCTGGCGCCCGCCTTCGGTTTCGATTTCACCGCGTTCGTGTCTTGGGGAAACTACCGTGGCGGCCGGGCGAGCACGATCTGGATCACCGACCTCAAGGACCTTGAGTCGATCGAGATTCCTCATGATCGGGCATCGGACTTCTTCCCCGTCTACTGCGGCGGGCAGATCTTCTTTCTCTCCGGTCGCACCGGCCATGTCGGAATCTTCCGTTACGATCCGGCCACGAAGTCGGTGACCGAGGTTTTGCACAACCCAGGCCCCGATATTCGCAGTCTCGCCGCGGAGGGGAACGTCCTGGTTTACGATCAGCTGGGTGAAATCCATCTGTTCGATACCGCCGCCGGCCAAGATCGGCAGATTCCGATCGAGATTCAAGCCGACCTCCCGGAGGTGCGCGCGAGGATCAAGAACGTGTCCGCGGAAATCGAGCACGCGGCGATTTCGCCCACCGGTGTGCGGGCCGCCGTGGAAGCTCACGGAGAAATCTTGACGGTGCCCCTGAAGCCGGGACCGATCCGCAACATCACCAATTCGCCGGGGGTGATGGAGCGCTCGCCTGCCTGGTCCCCCGATGGCCAATCGATCGCCTACTTCTCCGATGA
>JBARBX010000436.1:0-2059 GCA_049793535.1 Steroidobacteraceae bacterium
GGCCAACCCTCTACGCACCGCGCGCAAGACCGTCCACGTGAAGGTCGGCGCGAAAGCCACGCTTCGCGGCATCGCGTGGCGTGTGGGAGAGCGGTCCGAGCCTGCTATTGAAAGAATGATGATCGCGATCTTTCGCGCCAATCCCGCCGCCTTTGAGGGCAACATCAACCGGCTGCATCGCCGCGCCACGCTCACCATCCCCTCTCGCGCGGAAGCGGCGCAGATTTCTCTGGCCGACGCGAGGCGCGAGATTCAGGCACAAATGGCGGCCTGGCATTCACCCGCGCACACGCTCGCAGCGAACAAGGCCGCGCCGGCACTCGTGGTCCCGGCCCCGACCGCGGCGCCGGCTGCCGCCGTTCCATCCGCCGATGCAGCGGCGGATGCGTCCACTGCGGCGCTCGATCATAGGATCGAGTCGCTGGAGCAGGCACTTCGCCGCATGCAGGCCCTGATGCAGAGCGAGCGCGATCAGCTCGTGGCACTGCAGCGGCAAAGCGCGCGCGCCACCGCCTTGCCGATTGCGGTAGCGGATCCGCGCACGCAGCTCAAGTCCATGTCGGCGACTCTCGCCTTGATCGTTGCCGGGTTCGGGATCCTGGGCGCGGCCCTGGCCGCCGCGTATTTCAGGCTACGTCGCCGCCTGCCCCTCGCCCGTGATTCACGCCTTGCGGGGGAGCCGGAGAGCACGGAGGTCCGGGTTGCCGGCGAGGCGCCCGCCGAGGCGGCGCCGATCGAGTCGGTACCCGACGCGGTGCCGGGACCTGCCCCCGGACCGGAGATTCAGGTTTCGGACATCGAGGCCACACATCCCGCTCTGCCGGTGCTGCGTCCCGAAATGGCCGGGCGCAGCGAGGTCGCCGCGAGCCCGCTGCCCGTCAACGCGCTGGATGACACCACCATCAGCCCGCCGCACGACACCGTCAACCTGCTGGTCGACACCGTCAACCTGCGGATGGATTCGACCCACCTCGACTACAACTTCCTCGATCTCGAACTGACGGCGCAGCACGTGCAAATGCCGAGCGTGCTCAACCAGCATGCGGTGGTGAAGGAACGGCGCACGAATCTTGCGGATGTATTGAAGCTCGCCATAGAGCGCGAGCCCGATCGCCAGGATCTGCGCATGAAGCTGATCGAGTTGTACTATGCGGCCGCCGCCACCAACCGCAAGGCGTTCTTGGACGTGGTGCAGAACATGGCCCGCGATCACGAGCACCTGCAGCCGGACCAATGGGACAGGATCGCCTCCATGGGCCGTCAGATCGCCGCCGAGAATCCCCTGTTTGCCGAACGAGCGGACGACGAAGATTTAGCCGACTGCGCATAACCGCCCCGATCGCATAGCGTATATTGCGAAGATGCTGATGCGCTTCCTCGCCGTGCTGGTGCTGGTAACGGCAGTAGTCGTAGCTCACGCCGCGGTGCCGCCGTCGGCTCCGACCCACGGTGTCGAGCTCGAAAAGACTTGGATCCCCATGAAGGACGGCGTGCGCCTCGCCGTGACTCTCTACAAGCCGGCAAAACTCAAACCCGGCGAACGCGTTCCCGCGCTGCTCGAATACCTCCCCTATCGAAAGGACGACGATGAGGCCGTGCGCGACTACGGAACCCATGCCTATTTTGCGCGGCGCGGCTATGTGGGCGCGCGCGTCGATATTCGCGGATTCGGCGCGAGCGAAGGGACGCCGCCCGACCGGGAATACTCCGCGCAGGAGCAGCAGGATGCGGAAGAAGTCATCGCCTGGCTGGCGCGCCAATCCTGGTCCAACGGCAAGGTGGGCATGCTCGGGATTTCCTGGGGCGGCTTCAACTCCATCCAGATGGCGCTGCGTAAACCGCCTGCGCTCAAGGCCATACTCGCCGTGGCGGCGACCGAGCGGCTGTTCAAGGAGGACGTGCACTACATCGACGGGGTGTTCCACGTCGATGAATTCGAGCTCACCATGGACTTGGATCAGGGGCGCCCCGGAGCGCCGGATTTCAGCCTGAGCGAATCTGTGATGGGCCCGCGCATGGATTCGGTGCCGTGGTCGCTCAATTACATGAAGCATCAGCG
>JBARBX010000437.1:0-4781 GCA_049793535.1 Steroidobacteraceae bacterium
GTAGAGGACCGGGCGGGTGTGTGTCGCCGCGGCCGGCCGGCGCAGTGTGACGTGCGCGAACCGGACGGTGTCCGTGGTCTCGACATCGTGAGACACGGCGCCGAGCCCGAGGTAGAAAGGACTCTTAAGGTGCAGCCGGGTGGATGCGCCGACCTGCTGCAGCGGCTCGCCGGCGCCGGATAGGAACACGGTAAATGTGTCTCCCCGTTTTTCGATTCGGACGCTCTTCGGCAGCGCTATATTGAGTTCGATATCCTCGGTATTGGCGCCACGCTCGCGTCGATACTGCAGGGCAGTCATGCCGGAGCCGTGCACGTCCAGCGCGGCATAGGCCGCGCCGGGGTCCAGCGTCTGACGAAACATCAAAATGCCCTTGCGATGCGGGTTCGGTTCGTGACGGTAGGCGGGCGGCGGGAAGGCGACGTCGGCGCTGAGCGTCCAATCGCCGGTCACCTTCTTCCACAGGTAGTGAAAACCGTCGACGTGGTACCAAGTATTGGCACCGGCCGAAGTCAGCGTGTAGGCGTCGATGCGCGAGTCGTAGGCAGCCGTGCCGCTCGGACTGACACTGCCGACATCGGACTGGCCTTGGAATATTCCCACCGATCCCGTTTCCGCCGCCGTCATGGCGGGCGCGGTTGCTGCAAATGGCGCGAGCAGGGATACGGCCATCCAGCCTGCCGCACTTTTCCGCATTCCAATCCCCCGCGATGACGCTCTCTTGGTAGCGCTACCATAGCGTTATTGGCAAATCATCTCAAGCGCTGCGCCGACCTCAGGGCGCTTTGCGCCTATACTCCGAACACCATGTCGGGCGACGCTCTGCGATGAAGAACACCATTGCCATTGCCGCGTCGGCGATCTTGATGGCCATCGCGATTGGTGGCGGCTACCTCAAAACGAGGCATGCCGAACACGCCACGGCGACTCTGGAGTCGAGCCTTTCGACGATGAGCATTCAGGACCTCTCCGTGCGTTCAAAGCAATGCGACGACTCGCCTGCGGGCCGCGAGTCTGGGAGGCACGACTCGGACTATTGCACCGCGGTATGGCGCGAGATTGAGGCTCGACCTTTGCAGATCGTAGAGTCGCCGGAGGGCACCCCGGGGGAACCGGCGCAGGACCACCGATAGTGCGCGATCCAATAAGTAGCCGATGGCGAAAGCCACGATGGCCTGGATGGCGCCGCTTATGGGGTTGGGCTATCGGTAGCGCGTCACCGTGAGGCCGGCCACAAGATAGATCCACATGGCCAGCAAAATGCCCCAGCTAAAGAAGTAGGCGCGTACGCGGTGTCGCAAGCGATTGCCCCCGAGGTGTACGTACGCGTGCACGACTCTCGCCAAGACGTAGGCCCAGGCCAGCACCTGCATGGCCGGCCCGGTGAATTGTGTGAGCATGGCGGCGAGGCAGACGACGTAAAATAGGACGGGAGATTCGAAGAGATTCGCGAAATGACGAGCGGGTTTCGCGGATGATTCCGGCTCGACTTCGCCTTGGTAGATCCGGAAATAGGCGGCCGACACCAGGCCTTGGCGAACCGCACCGACGCGGGCACGAAACAGGGTTGCCAGTACGAAGGCGGTGAGCAGCACCATCGCAAACATTGGATAAATCAAGCGTTCTCTCACTTAGCAGCCCGGTAGCGGAGCTGGAATTGTACATGGCGCTCGCCAAGAAGGTTGACAAGTGGCCTCTGTTGGTATGTAATTTCAGTCATGACAGAATCTACAGAAGTTAGAGACAACATACCGATCGCGGTCAGACAGTTCGTTCTGGAGTGGGGGAACCTCGGCGAGCGATGGGGGATGAATCGCTCGGTAAGCCAGATCCATGCGCTGCTGTACGCGTCGAAGCAGCCGCTGGCGGCGGAAGACATCGCCGATGCGCTTGGGATCGCACGCTCCAACGTCTCGAATTCGCTGCGGGAGTTGCAGTCTTGGAATCTCATCCGGCCGGTTCCCGTGCTGAGCGATAGGCGGACGTTCTATCAGGCTGAAACGGACCTATGGACGCTCGTCTCGCGCATCGCGGCGGGCCGAAAGGCTCGCGAATTGGATCCGGCGACGGCTGCTCTGCGGCAATGCGTCGAGATGTGTCGGGACGACAAGGACGTGGATCCGGTGGTGCAGCTTCGACTACGAGAAATGCTCGACTTCGTGGAGCGAATCAGCCGATGGTACGACCAGATGATTGCGCTGCCTCGAGCGACGATCGCGACGCTCATCAAATTGGGCGGCGGAATTGCACGCTTGATCGATCGGGGCGGGAAGAGGAGTCGAGATCTCTCATAGACACACGTGTGTGAGCGGCGCGGTAAGCTACCAGCCGCCCTCGTCATTCCGCGTCAGCGAGCCATTCCCGACAGCACGCGGACCGTGCGGTGTTCACCGGGGCGCACATAGGTGTCCTCTCGATACACGATCGAGTTACCCACGTGTATTTCCACTTTGTGTGGGCCAGCCGTGACGTCCACAACCTGGGGATGATCGTTGACCGCCAGGGGCTGTGCGGCTTGCGAACCGTCTACGAATACGATCGAACCCGCGGGAGCGCCGGTCACGATGATTTCCGTCGGATCCGGTACCGGCGCCTTTCTTGCGTGGAACCAACTGCAGGCCGATAAGAACGCCAGTGTCGCCAGAACGAAGACTCTCAATCGCTGCTCCTGGGCTTCGTTTCAATGCAATGAGCCTATCACGCAAGGCGAAGAAACGCCTTAACATACACGGCGCGATCGCTACGGTTTTTCGCTATCCAGATGAGCGAGCTGAGCCGGCGCATAGCGGCCGCCCGCGACGGCTTCGGGCGGCACGGCGTTGGAGAGGGACAGTAGCTGTTCATCCGACAGGCGCAGAGCGAGGGCGCCCAGGGCTTCCGCCAGTTGATCGCGTCGGCGTGCGCCGATGAGGGGAATGATGTCGGCACCCTGCGCAATTACCCAGGCGACAGCCGCCTGCGCGACCGAGCAACCGATGCCGGACGCCACCTCTCGCAGTCGTTCGACCAGCTTTAGGTTCTTCTCGAGATTCTCGCCCTGGAATCGGGGACTGTTCGCGCGAAAGCCGCTGTCGCCCGTGCGTGCCTTCGACCAATGGCCGCTGATGAGCCCGCGCGACAATATCCCGTAGGCGGTGATGCCGATGCCGAGTTCACGGCAAACCGGCAGTATCTCCGCTTCAATTCCGCGCGATGCCAAGGAGTACTCGATTTGCAGATCGCAGATGGGATGGACCGCGCGGGCGCGACGCAGGGTCGCGGCGCCGACCTCCGACAGCCCCACATGCCGCACATAGCCTGCCTTGATCAGATCCGCGATGGTGCCCACCGTGTCCTCGATGGGCACTGCGGGGTCGAGCCGGGCGGGGCGATAAATGTCTATGTAGTCCACTCCGAGGCGGCGCAGCGAGTAGGCCAGGAAATTCTTGATGGCGGCGGGTCTGGAATCGTAGCCCGACCAAACACCGGCCGGATCGCGCAAGGCGCCGAACTTGACGCTGATGAGCACGCGCTCGCGTGCGTGGGCGGCGAGGGCTTCGCGAATCAGCAGCTCGTTGTGTCCCATGCCGTAGAAGTCCCCGGTATCCAACAGGGTGATTCCCGCCTCGAGCGCGGCGTGGATCGTGGCAATGCTTTCCTCTCGGGCGCTCGGTCCGTACAAATCCGACATTCCCATACACCCGAGACCCAGGCTGGAACTTTCGGGACCCGACGAACCCATGCGGCGATATGCCATCTTCATCGCTGCCTCACTTGTGGGTCGCGCTCAATTGCGCCGAAAATTCCAATCATCCTGGTGTACATTTGCATGGGAGGCTCCGAAAAACCTTGCGCGACTGGAAATAATCGCGCTCTATTCACGGTCAACTATACAGCCATTGGCATTTGGAGATCCCCATGAAGTCGCTCGCTGTTCTGGCCGGTTCGGCCATGATGATTTTAATTGCAACCTTCGCATTCGCTGCGGAGACCCCCTTCAATCAGGCTCAATTCGATGCGATGCGGGCCGCCGGCAAGCCGGTCGCGGTAGTATTTCACGCCGATTGGTGCCCCACGTGCCGCGCGCAGGCGCCGGTGCTGAAAGATTTGCTGCAATCGCCGGCGCTGAAGTCCGTGACTCTGTTCGTCGCCGACTTCGACACGGAGAAGGCCTTGAAAAAATCTTTCGGGGTCACCCAGCAGAGCACCATCGTGGTATTCAAGGATGGCAAGGAGGTTGCCCGCTCCACCGGCGACACGCAGCGCGGCAACTTGGACGCGCTTCTGCGCCACGCCCTTTCCTGATAGCGGGCGTTCCATGAATTTCGGGACCGGAACCTACGGGCTCGGCTTACTGGCGGGCGCCTTGTCGACCCTGTCGCCATGCGTCTTGCCCCTGGTCCCGGTGTTGCTGGTCTCGGCGGTCAACGCACACCGCTGGGGAGCTTTGGCGCTCGGCGCGGGACTCGCCCTGTCTTTTACCGTGGTCGGCCTGTTCTTCGCCACCTTGGGGGCCTCGCTCGGCCTCGATCCCGGGACTTTTCGTAGCGTGGGCGCCGCGATTCTCGCGATATTCGGCCTCATACTCTTGGTGCCCAAGCTGCAAATTCTGTTTGCACGCGCGACCAGCACCTTGAGCAATTCGGGCAATCAGCTGCTCGCCCGCGTGACCTTGGACGGACTCACGGGCCAGCTGCTCGTTGGACTGTTGTTGGGTGTTGTGTGGAGCCCCTGTGTCGGACCCACGCTGGGAGCCGCGACCACCCTGGCGAGTCAGGGCAAAGATCTGCGGCAAATCGCCC
>JBARBX010000438.1:0-9916 GCA_049793535.1 Steroidobacteraceae bacterium
CGCTCTCCCAACTGAGCTACTCCCCCAAAAAGGGCCCGAATATTACCAGCAAAGGCGCCTTAAGCCAAAGTATCGCGCCTCAATTGTTCAATCCTACGTTAGGATGTGCGTTAGGGGGATAACCACATGATCAAGGCGGACGAACGCGCACCCGAATTCACACTTCCGGATGAGACGGGCAAGGACAGATCGCTGACCGAGCTGCTGAGCGGCGGTGCCATCGTGCTGTACTTCTACCCCGCCGACTTCACCCCCGGCTGCACTCGCCAGGCGTGCGCGTTACGTGATCTGCACTCGGAAATCGAGCGGGCGAACCTGCGCGTGGTGGGAGTCAGTCCCCAGAGCCCTGGGTCGCACACCAAGTTCAAGGCCAAGCATCAACTGCCCTTCGTTCTTTTGTCGGACGAGCACAAGGCCGTCATCAAAATGTACGGCGTCAACGGACCCTTGGGTATAGGCGTGCGTCGGGGCACGTTTTTGGTCGACGCGAGCCGCCGGGTTCGCGACGTGGTTTTGGCGGACTTCAGGATCGGCCGCCATTTGGATTTCGTGCGCAAGGCGATCATGCTGCGCGCCACCGCAAGTCCCGCAAGCCCGGCAAGTCCCTGAGACTTACCCTAGTAGTGCAGCCGAAGCAGGTTCGCGCGCCCGATCCGCGGCACCGTGACGATGTACATGGTGCCGTACTCGCCGACGTCGATTTCGGGCACGTTCGGATTGCCGCTCAAGGTAGCGACGATCTTGGGCACGGTATCGCTGTGCCCGACGATCAGCACCCGGCCGCCCCGGTGCTCGCGCAAGACGCGCCGTGCCAGACCCTCCGGGTCGTCCGCCGGGGTCACGCTGACGGTGAGCCCTAACCGCGCCGCGAGAGGCGCCGCAGTCTGCCGGTTGCGCAGCGCCGGCGACACGTAGATTGCATCCAAGCGGCCCAATGGCTTGGCCTCGCCGAACATGTTCGCGAGCAACTCCGCGCGGGCCATTCCGGCGGCGTTGAGCGGCGGATCCGTTGCGCTCACACTCAGGTCCTTTTCCGCGTGTCGAATGACGATGACGGCGGTTGAACTCGCGGTCGCCCACGCCCACACCGTCGCCGCCGCGGCACACACCACCAGAATCGAACCGAAGGCCGCGATCACCGTCAACCAGATGGGCGTCAAGAAAGGCCGGTGAAAGCTCGCGTGGTCCTTTTTCATGCCACCATGATACCAATGAAATCCCTCAGCCTGCCCAGGAGCCTGGCGGCTCCCCGCCTGCAAGCCGTCATCCTTGCCGCGGGATTCTCTTCCCGGCTGGGAAGCGCGAAGCCAATGGCGCGGGTGGGGTCGTTGAGCTTGTTGCGATCAACGATCGCCCGGGTATCGGAGTCGGGGCCCGCGGCAATCATCGTCGTGGTGCCGCGCCGGGCTTCGAGCTACCGGATGGAAGCGCGGGGATTCAAGGTGAGTTTCGCCCCCAACCCGCGTCGCGCCGAGGGTTTGGCCAGCTCCGTGCGCCTCGGTCTCCGTCGAGCGCGCTTCTCCGCCGCCGTCTTGCTGCTCCCGATCGACCTGGCACTGCTGCGGCGGCGCGACATCCATCGGTTGATCTCGCGCTGGCGCGCGCGGCGGCGATGCGTGGTCGCAAGATGCGTCGGCGGCGGGAGTGACATGCCGCGCGGCGCCGTGCCTCTCATCCTGCCGCGGTGGCTCTACGGCCGGGCACAGTCAGTGACCGGCGATATTGGACTGCGAGGCTTGGTGAGCGAATTGCCGCCGTCGCAGCGGATTCTGCTGCCGCTTCCGTCCGCGGCGCTGGACATCGACACTCCGGAGGATCTACGCGCCGTGAGGCGCCGCCCGCGCGCCCTCGGCGCTCGCCTTTAGGCGCCGGTCTGCACCAGCCGATAACCCACGGCCGTCTCGGTCAGTATGTGTTTGGGCTGCGCCGGATCGTCCTCCAATTTCTGGCGCAGGTGTCCCATGTACACCCGCACATAGTGGCCGTCCTCGGTGTGCGAGGGGCCCCACACCTCGCGCAGGATCTGACGGTGCGTGAGCACCTTGCCGGAATTGGCGATGAGCAAGCTCAACAGGCGGTACTCGATCGGGGTCAGGTGTACCGCTACCCCGCTCTTGTGCACCGTGCGCAAGCTCATATCGATCTTCACATCGCCGAACTCGAACACCGAACCCAAGGTCGTGCCCGCGCCGCGGCGGCGGCGCCCGGCGGCACGCACGCGCGCCAGCAGTTCGCCGACGCCGAAGGGTTTGGTCAAGTAGTCGTCCGCCCCGGCATCCAACGCCTCGATCTTGTCCTTCTCTCCGACGCGCGCCGACAGCACGATCACGGGAACGTTGGACCAGCCGCGCAAATCGCGCAGAAACTCCATGCCGTCCCCGTCGGGCAGGCCGAGGTCCAGAATGATCAGATCGGGCTTGCGCGTCCCCGCATCGGTGAGTCCTTGCCGGGAGGTCTCGGTCTCATGCACGTTCCATCCCTCGGCCTCGAGAGCAGTGCGCACGAAGCGCCGTATTTGCCGCTCATCCTCCACGAGAATGGCCACGGGCAGCGGTTCAGCCATGAGCGGCCTCCGCCTCTTCCGCGGCCGGCGGCGGATGGCCGAGCGGTAGCGTAAAGGTGAATCTCGCGCCGCCGCCCGGCTGATGTGCGGCGACGATCTTGCCCTGATGGGATTCAACGATGGCGCGGCAGATCGCCAATCCCAGCCCCACGCCCGGCGTCGCCGATTCGCGCTCGCCACGGGTAAATTTCTGGAATACTGCCTCCTCCTTGCCCGCGCCGAGACCCGGTCCGTTGTCCGACACGCACACGCTGAGCTGATCTCCGGCCGTCTCGGCGCCCATCGAGATCCTGCTGCCGGGCGGAGTGTACTTCGAGGCGTTCTCCAGCAAATTCACCAGGACCCGTTCGATCAGCATGGCATCGAAGCGTAGCAGCGGCAGATTCCGCGGTATGTGCACCTCCACGACATGATGCTTCAGCATTTCACGCGCCGCGTGCAATGCCGAACCGACCACCTCCTCCAACGGCTGCCACTGCAGGTTGAGCTTGACCTCCCCGCTTTCGATGCGCGCCATGTCGAGCAGGTTGCTCACCAGGGTGCTCATGCGGCGCGCCTCGTCCTGAATGGCCGCCGCGCTTTCGAGCTGCTGCGGCGACAGCGGCGGCTTGGTGAGCGCCAACGACTCAGCCAGACCCACGAGCACCGTGAGCGGCGTGCGCAAATCGTGCGACAGCGCCGCCAGCAGCGAATTGCGCAGGCGTTCCGATTCCATGCGCACCACGGCGTCCTGCGCAACCTCCACGTAGTGGACGCGCTCGAGCGCAATGGCGATCAGCGCCGCGAAGGTGTCGAGTAGCTGGCGCTGTTCCGGGATGCGCAGCAACCGGCGATTGCGGGCCTTGACCGCGAGCACGCCCCGCGCACGCGTCGGGGCGCGCAGCGGCACATATAGCACTTCGCTGCCGGGCAGGGTATCGGTGCCGAAGCCCGCGGGCTGACCTTTGTCGAAGGCCCATTGCGCAATGGCGATGTCCACCGTGAGCGCGGCGTCCGGACGCGACGAGGTCACGGCGAGTTGTCCCGCGGCGTTCGGCAGCAGCAGGGCTGCGTTCGCACGGAAGGTGCGCTCGATGGACTCGTCGCTGATTCTGACGACTTGATCGATCTGCACCGCGCCCGACAGGTCACGCGCGATTTCGTACAGCGAACCGGCGCGCTCCTCGCGATGCCCGGCTACGCGCGCCTGAAAGCGCAAGCCCGCGGTCAACTGCCCCGTGATCAAGCCCACCGCCAACATGATGACGAACGTGAGAATGTATTGCACGTCGCTCACCGCGAAGGAGAAGCGCGGCGGGACGAAGAAAAAATCGAAGGAGCAAACGCTCAAGACTGCCGCCAAGGCGGCCGCGCCGCGCCCGAATCGCACCGCGACCAATACCACGCTCAGGATGAATATGGCCACGATGTTCGAGCGGTCGAAATGCTCGGCCAGGGGAATCGAGAGCAGCGTCACGGCCACGCATGCAAGCGTGGCCCATAGATAGCGCAGGCGCTTGAAGCGGTGGCGCTCGCCGGATTCGGATCCGGGGGCATCCGGCGGCGAGTAGCGTTTTGCATCCCCATTCTGCATGACTCCGTCGGCGCGCCCGATTTCCACCAGGTCGATGTCCGGCGCGAGCAGCGCCAGCTTCTGGCCGCTGGATCTCTGCCACGGCCATAGGCGCCGTGCGGGATCGCGGCCGATGACGAGCTTCGAGAGGTTATGGCTGCGCGCGTAGGCGATCACGCTCATCGCCACGTCGGCATCGGCGATTACCGCCGTCGTGGCGCCCAGATCCTTGGCCAAACTCAGCGTTCCCAGAATTTTCTCGCGCCGCGCCGCAGGCAGGCGTTGCAGCGCGGGGGTTTCCACGTACAAGGCGTGCCACTCCGCGTTAAGCTGGCCGGCGAGCCGCGCCGCCGCGCGCACCACCCGCTCCGCGCCGGCGTCGGGGCCGACGCAAGTCAACAGCGCGTTGGCCGTCTTCCACACGGATTCGATGGATTTGTCGACGCGATAAGCTTGAACATCCCCCTCGACGCGGTCGGCTGTGCGCCGCAGCGCCAGCTCGCGCAGGGCCATCAGATTGCCCTTGCGAAAGAAATTGTTCGCCGCGCTCTCCGCCTGCTGCTGCAGGTACACCTTGCCCGCCTTCAAGCGCTCCAGCAACTCCTCCGCCGGAATGTCGACCAGCACCACCTCGTCGGCGTCGTCGAACACCGTGTCCGGTACGGTTTCCCATACCCGCACGTTGGTGATCCCGCCGACCACGTCGTTCAGGCTCTCCAGATGCTGCACGTTCAGCGTCGTGAACACGTCGATACCCGCCGCCAGCAGCTCCTCGACATCCTGCCAGCGCTTCGGGTGGCGCACGCCCTGCACGTTCGAGTGCGCGAGCTCATCGACCAGAATGAGCGAAGGACGGCGCAGCAGCGCCGCATCGAGATCGAATTCGCTCAGGTCCTTGCCGCGATACGGCAGCAATTTCGGCGGCAGGATCTGCATGTCGCCGAGCAGGGCCGCCGTTTCGCTGCGGCCGTGGGTCTCGACGACGCCGATGATGACGTCACGACCGTCGAGCTTGAGTTTGCGGGCGGCCGCCAGCATGGCGTAGGTCTTGCCCACGCCGGCCGACGAGCCGAAGTAGATCCGCAATTTACCGCGGTGTGCCGCGGCTTCCTCGCGCTTGACCTTGGCCAGAAGCAGATCGGGATCCGGGCGGTATTCGCTGGGAGTTGGCATCAATCCCAGCGCGGGTAGTCGCGAAAGGCCCTCAGAACCGCCTCGATCCGGTCGCGCGGCGCATCCAGATGCGTCGCCAGCCGCGTGCGCGGCGTAATGGTCGCGAGGATGCCTTGGCTCTCGAGGTGGCTCTTCAAATCCGCCGTCTTGGAAGCCGGGATCGCAACGTACACCAGGTTGGTCTGGGGAGGCTCGACGGGCAATCCCAGCGCCTGCAGCCCATGCGCGAGATGCTCGGCGTTCGCATGATCCTGCGCCAGCCTCGGCACGTGATGCTCCAGCGCATAGAGCCCCGCCGCGGCGAGCACGCCGGCCTGCCGCATGCCGCCGCCCAAGGCCTTGCGCCAGCGGCGCGCCCGATCGATGAATTCTCGCGACCCCAGCAGCACCGATCCGGCGGGGGCGCCCAGCCCCTTCGAGAGGCACACCGACACGGAATCGAAACCGGCGACCGCCGTGCTCTCATCGATCTTAAGCTTCACGATGGCGTTGAAGACTCGGGCCCCGTCCAGATGCGTGCACAGACCGCGCGAGTGGGCGTACTGCGTCGCCTGCCGCAGGTAGTCCTGCGGCAGCACCCGGCCGCCGATGGTGTTCTCGAGCGCCAGCAGCCGCGTGCGTGCGAAATGAATATCGTCGGGCTTGATGGCGTTGGCAATGCGTTGAATGGCGATTCCACCGTCCGGTTCGTTCTCCAGCGGCTGCGGCTGGATGCTGCCGAGCACCGCGGCCCCGCCGCCCTCGTACTTGTAGGTGTGCGCCTCCTGCCCCACCAGGTACTCGTCGCCGCGGCCGCAATGAGACATCAGCGCCGACAGATTGCTTTGCGTACCGCTGGCGAAGAACAGCGCGCTCTCGAATCCGAAACGTTCGGCGACGTGCGCCTGCAGACGATTGACCGTGGGATCGTCGCCATAGACGTCGTCGCCCACTTCAGCCGCGGCCATGGCGGCGCGCATTCCCGGCGAGGGGCGGGTCACGGTGTCGCTGCGAATGTCGATCGGCAGTCGAAGCGGCGATGCGGTGCGGTGTTCGATCTGTGTGCTCACTGCGCGTTCCAAATTCCAAGCATACCCGGGCAATGTAGCAGGCTCGAGCGCAGCCGCGAGCGCGGTGGTTCTGCTGCGACGCAACATCTCGACAATCCGCTGCCAGCCTTCGAACTCGTCCCGCTAAACCTCGGGCCTTTTCGGCCGATAGATCTACTGCGCAGTCCCGCGCCGCGACGGCCGACATGCAATCCACCTACAACCCATCGCTCGTAGCGCTCTCGATCGCCGTCGCCATTCTTGTTTCATACACCTCGCTGTCGCTCGCGGCACGAGTCGCCGCCGCCGCCAGGGCAAACCATATCTGGTTCTGGCTGATGGGCGGCGCGGTGGCGATGGGAGTCGGCATCTGGTCGATGCACTTCATCGGCATGATGGCCTTCTCCGTCCCCGTCGCCCTGCGTTACAACATCGTGACGACCCTGGCCTCCCTCCTGGTGGCCATACTCACCTCGGGGTGCGCCCTGTGGATCTCGGGCGGCGCCAATCTGGGTTGGCGCCGCTTGGGCTGCGGCGGACTGTTGATGGGAACGGGAATCTGCGCCATGCACTACACCGGCATGAGCGCGATCGAAATCCTGCCGATGATCAGCTACGATCCGCTGCTGGTCGCCGCCTCGTTCCTGATTGCGGTGCTGGCGTCGATCGCGGCGTTGTGGCTCGCGTTCCACTTGCGCGCCGGCGGATCATGGCGGCTCATCCTCGGTCGGTTGGGTGCCGCACCCATCATGGGCGCGGCGATCAGCGGCATGCACTACACCGGCATGGCCGCCTCTCGATTCAGCAAGGGCGCAATCTGCGTCGGCGGGCAGCCGCTCGACAATCAATGGCTGGCATTGACCCTCGGATTGATCACCGTGGCGCTGCTCACCATCACGTTGATCACCGCGGTGTTCGACGCGCATGTGCAGTCGAAGACGGCGGCCCAGGCGCAACGCCTGCACGAGGTCAACATCCAGATCAAGCTCCAGGCGGAGAAGGCGAAGGCAAGCGAAGAGCGCCTGCGGCAGATCTCCGACAGCGTACCGGCGATGATCGCTTACTGGGATCGCGACCGCATCTGCCGTTTCGCCAACAAGGCGCACTTCGACCGCTTCGGCCTGACTCCGGAAGAACTGGTCGGCATGTCCATCGAAGACGTCATCGCCTACCGTCTCGACAGGCATGGGCAGGTTAGCGAGCGGAGCAGGCTCGCCCGGGTCGACGCCGCGCTCAGCGGCGAGCGGCAGCTATTCGACCAGAGCGACCCCGGCACGGACGGCAAGGCGCGGCACTGGCAGACCGAGTACCTGCCGAACTGGAGCGGCGGCGAGGTGGTGGGGTTTTACGCGCTCATCGTCGACATCACTCAGCGCAAAAGCGCCGAGGAGGCGGCGGAGGCGGCGAACCGCGCCAAGAGCGAGTTCCTGGCCAACATGAGCCATGAGATTCGCACGCCGCTCAATGGCGTCATCGGCATGACCGGATTGCTGCTGGACACGGCGCTCGATGCGCAGCAGCGCGAATATGCGGAGATTGTGCGCTCGAGCGGCCAGTCCCTGCTGGCGTTGATCAACGATATCTTGGATTTCTCGAAGATCGAAGCCGGCCGATTGGATATTGAATCGATCGATTTCAACATTCAGAGCGTCATCGAGTACAGCATCGATGCCGTGGCGCTGCGCGCGGCCGAAAAAGGCCTGGAGCTGCTGGTGGACATCGAGCCGGCGACGCCGCGCAGTTTCCGTGGCGACCCGCTGCGATTGCGTCAGATTCTCTTGAATCTCTTGAGCAACGCGGTCAAGTTTACCGAACGCGGCGAGGTGCGCCTCGCCTTGAGCGGCGCGGCGCAATCCGACGGCGGAATGCGGCTGACGTTTGCGGTCAGCGACACCGGCATCGGGATTGCGGGGGACCGGATCGACACTCTGTTCGCTCCGTTCATCCAGGCGGACAGTTCGACGACGCGCAGATTCGGCGGCACCGGTCTGGGGCTGTCGATTTCCAAGCGCCTGGCCGAAGCCATGGGCGGCGCCATCGCGGTTGACAGCGCCACGGGACGGGGCTCGACGTTTCGATTCGCGGTGTGCTTGCAGCCAGTCGACAGCCCTGCCGCCAGCGAGGTCGCCAACCACCTGGTCGGTATTCGTGTGCTCGTCGTCGTCAAGCACCCAAGCGCCCGGCGAATCCTCGAACGGCAACTCGCACCGGAGGGCTGCGATCTGACCTTCGCCTCGACAGCCGAAGAAGGGCTGGCGCAATACCGCGCCATGCTGTCGGCCGACCGGCCGCCTGCCGCCGTCATCGTCGACCACGAACTCGGCGATCGCAGCGGAATCTGGTTCGCCGCCACTGTGCGTGCATCCGCCGCGCCTCCGGCTTCGCTCATCCTGCTCGCCTCCTTGTTGTCGTCCCTGACGGAGGCCGACATGCGGCTGATCGACCGCGTCGTCACCAAGCCCGCCAAGGCCGCGGCCTTGGTGCGTGCCCTCGCCGACCTCGCCCGCAACGGCGGACCGCGGATTGCGCTGAGCGAGTCGGCGCCCGTCGCCCTGCCCTGCGCCGGCATGCGGATTCTACTCGCCGAGGACAACATGGTGAATCAAAAGCTGGCCACGCGCATGCTGGAAGGGCTCGGCGTGGAAGTGCAGGTCGCCGTCAACGGCATTGAGGTGCTCGAGAGGCTGCGCACAGCCGATTTCGACGCGGTGCTGATGGATTGCCAAATGCCGCAGATGGATGGCTATGAAGCGACGCGGCAAATACGCGCGGGCCAGGTGCACGTGAAAAATCCGGATATTCCGGTGATCGCACTGACTGCGCATGCGCTGGCGACCGATCGCGCCAAGTGCCTGGCCGCGGGAATGAACGACTACTTGATCAAGCCCATCGACCCTGAGCGTCTGCGGCAGGCGTTGACTCAGGCGCGGCACCCCGGCGACGCCCGGATGATCCATCCGTCCCCGAGCCCGGTGCTGTTCGACGAACCGGCATTGCTCGCCCGGACGGATCACGATCGGCCCTTCGCGCGCGAATTGATCCGCATATTCATCCGTTCAGCCGGCGAGACCTTGGCGCAATTGTCGGAGTCGGTCGCGGACGGCGGAGATCCGGAGACCGTTCGCAAGTTGGCACATAGTCTCAAAGGGTCCGCCGCCGCGGCCTCGGCCGGCACGCTGGCGGCCTGTGCAGCGGATCTCGAGCGGGTGGCGGGCACGGCTCAGGCGAACGACGCCCTGTGCTCGTTGACCAGCACATTCGCGCTCACCATGGCGGAATTGGCGCGCCTGAATTGGGCCGCGCAGGTCCAGGCCGATACATGGCCGAGCGCCCCGCGCCGCGGCGGCATGACGTCCTGAGCGGCCGCTACGAGCCGGCCGGGCCACTGCCCGCCACCGCCGGCTCCACCGCAATCTCGCGCTTCTGCACATCCCAGCCGCGCAAGCTCACTCTGGCGCAGCGCGCGGAGCCGGCCGGGCATAGAACCTCGACCCGGCGCGCTTCGCCGGGCAGCAGCCAGATGTAGTTGTCGCCGTAATAGACAGGCAGCACGCGGTTGCCGCCCGCGTCGAGCAGGGTGATCTTCGCCGAGAGCACGGG
>JBARBX010000439.1:0-14486 GCA_049793535.1 Steroidobacteraceae bacterium
GGAGATGTCCGCGTCCTTCGATCGCCCGATGGAATCCACCGCGGCCCCCTTGAGCGAGGATTCGGCGGTGAGCCTCGAACTTTCGAGCGCCCCGGTGCTGCCCGGGCGCGAGAGCGTTCCGGCGGAACGCGTGGAGATGGCGCGTGTCGACGCCGATCTGCTCGACACCATGCTGAACAATGCCGGGGAGGTGAGCATCTTCCGCGCGCGCCTCGACCAGCAAGTGAACTCCATCGACTTCAATCTCGCGGAGTTGGCGCGCACGGTGACGCGCCTCAAGGAACAGTTGCGGGGTCTGGAGATCGAGACCGAAGCGCAGGTCCTCAACCGGCACCAGGACGTGGAACCGCGCCGCGACGACTTCGATCCTCTCGAGCTGGACCGATATTCGTCCCTGCAACAATATTCGCGCGCGCTCGCCGAGACCTCCGGCGACGTGGCGAGCATTCAGGGATTGCTCGAGACCTTGACCCGCGAAGCGCAGAATCTGCTCACCCAGCAGTCGCGAGTCATCACCGAACTGCAGAACAGCCTGATGCGGACCCGGATGGTGCCCTTCCAGCGGCACGTGCAGCGTCTAACGCGTCTGGTGCGGCAGGCGGCGAACGACACGGGCAAGCGGGCGGAACTGGTGGTTCAGGGCGCCGCCGCGGAGCTTGACCGGCAAATGCTGGAGCGCATGGTTCCTCCGCTCGAACACATGCTGCGCAATGCCGTGGTGCACGGCATTGAGCCTGCGGAGCGCCGTACGGCGATGGGCAAGCCGGATGTCGGCCGCATATCCATCAGCTTGGAGCGCGACGGTGCCGAGGTCGTGATCGTGGTCGCCGATGATGGCTCGGGCATCAACATCCGGCTGATTCGCGAGAAGGCGATCTCTCTCGGACTGGCCGACCCCCAGGCGAAACTCACCGATGAGGAAGCTGTACAGCTCATTTTGGAACCCGGCTTCAGCACCGCGGGCCACCTCACCCAGGCGGCCGGACGGGGCGTCGGCATGGACGTTGTTGCCACCGAGGTCAAAAAACTGGGCGGCGGCTTGTTCATCGATACGACCCTGGGCAAGGGCTCGCGATTCACGATACGCCTGCCTTTTACCCTGGCGATCAGCCAGGCCTTGATCGTGCGCGTCGGCGAAGAAGCCTATGCGCTGCCCCTGGCGACGGTCGAAGGCGTGGTGCGCCTGCCGAGAAACATCGTGTCCCGGCATTTGGGCAAAGACGCGCCGCCGTTCGAGTACGGTGGCCAGAAATACCGCTTCCAGCATCTGGGCTCGTTCGTGGGGTTGGGCGCCACGCGTCTTCCCGAGGCGGACATATCCATTTCAGTGGTGCTGATCCGCGCGGGCGAGCACTCCACGGCCTTGGTCACGGATGAATTGGTCGGCAGCCGCGAAATCGTCGTGAAATCCCTGGGGCCGCAAGTTTCCGGCATCCGCGGCATCGCGGGCGCCACGATTCTGGGCGACGGCCGCATCGTCATCATTCTCGACATGGGTTCGTTGGTCCGTTCCGAATGGCGCGCACGCCCGACCGAAACGATGGTGCTGGATCAGCGCGATCGGCGCACCTTCGCGCTGGTGGTCGACGACTCCATTACGGTGCGCCGGGTGACCCAGCGACTCCTCGAGCGCAACGGCATGCGGGTGTTGACCGCCAAGGACGGAGTGGACGCCGTGTCGCTGCTGCAGGAAAACCTGCCCGACATCATACTGCTCGACATCGAGATGCCGCGGATGGACGGCTACGAAGTCGCCGCCCATGTCCGCAACGATCCGCGCCTCAAGGACATTCCGATCGTGATGATCACGTCACGGGTCAGCGAGAAGCATCGAGCGCGGGCCATCGAGCTCGGCGTCGACGACTATCTCGGCAAACCCTACCAGGAAAATCAGCTGCTCGACGCGATCGAGCCGCTCGTCAATCGCCGCAGCGCCGTGGCGAGATAGATCAATGTCCGATTTGCGCGACGAGCTCTATAGCCTGCTGGTGCCACTGGCGGGAGAACGATTGATCGTGCCGCGGGCATGTGTCGCCGAGGTCATCGGCTACCAGCCGCCGGCCGAAATGACCAACGCGCCGCCGTGGTATTCGGGCCTCGTCAGCTGGGGCGGACGCAGCGTGCCGGTCGTGTCCTTCGAGGGTGCCTTCGGCCAAACGCTGCCCGCCGTCTCCACCCGCACCCGCATCGTCGTCTTTCACGCCACCGGCGGCAAACTGCAGTGCGGCTACTTCGGCATGCTGACCCAGGGGTTTCCGCAACTCGTGCGCGTGAACGCCGATGTGGTGCGGCCGGATCCGACGCGGAGCTTTCCGGAACGCTCGCCCGTCATCTGCCAGGTGCGCATGATCAATGAAACGCCGCTGATTCCCGACTTGGAACGCCTGGAGCAGATGATCGCCGAGGAAACCTCGGTGATGCCCACCTGATAGGATCGCGAGCCCAGGCCTGCTAGCCTTGAAGCATGGTGTCGGGTTCACTTGAAGCTCGTGCGATGCATTTGAGTTGTGCGAGGCTCGTGCTTCTGATCGTCTTGTCGGCGTATTCCTACCTTGCGATCGGCGCCGATCCTCAAGGGTACCGGGTCGATATCGCCTCCACGGGGAGCGGCGAGATGGACGCCACTCTCAAATCGTCCTCCGACCTGTCGTCGTTGCGAACATCGGCGCCCGTCAGCCCATTCGGGCTGATTGCCCGCGCCCGAAGCGATATCGACCGCCTCACCACGGTGCTCGAAAGCTACGGTTACTATCAGAGTGCGGTGGCGATCAAGATCAACCACGTGCCGCTCAAGGATCCGGGATTGCGCGACGTCCTGAGCGCGCTGCCGAAAGGCACCGATGCCCTTGTGCAGGTGGCGTTTACCCTGGGGCCGCTCTACCATCTGGGCAGGATAGACATCGACGGCGAACTGCCCGACTTGGCCGGGGGCAAGCTGGCCTTGAGCACGGGCGATGCCGCGGTGGCCGGGGCGGTGCTCGCGGCAGGCGCTCGTCTGCAGAATGCTCTCCAGGAGCAGGGCTATGCTTTCGCGAAGGTGGATGCGCCGGTCGCTTACGAGGCGGCGGGTGCGCCCGTGCTCGATCTGACTTTTCATGTCGTAACGGGACCGCGTGTGAATGTGGGAGACATCCATATCGGGGGCCTGCAACGGACGCACGAATCCTTGCTGCGCAACACGCTGCGGCTGCGCACCGGCGAGCCGTTTCGCCTCAGTGCGGTCGAACGAGGGCGCCGCGACCTGCTGGCGCTCGGTGTATTCAGTCAAGTCATCGTCCAGGTCGGAACGGCCGTCGACGATTCCGGCGGCGTGCCCATCACCTTCAAGGTGCGCGAGCGCCTGCGCCATGCGGCAACCGTGAGTGCGGCCTATTCCAGCGACCTGGGCGGCAGCGGCGGCGTCACTTGGACGGATCGCAATCTGTTCGGCAACGCGGAGACGTTGAACATCGCCGCGCGCATGATCGACCTCGGGGGCAGCGACACCACGGGAGTGGGCTACGACACCAGCGTCAAGTTCTCCAAGCCCGATTTCCTGGTCCGCGATCAGTCGCTGCAGGTGAGCGTCGGCGCGCTCAAGCAGTCGCTGCAGGCGTACGATCAGACCTCGACCACCGCCGGTGTGTCCGTGATGCGCAAGTTGTCGGGTGTTTGGAATGTCAGCGTCGGACTGACGACGACGACCGAGAAGATCATCCAGCCGGTGGATGATGTGATCGTCATGGGTCTGGTAGTCGTTCCGTCGATCACCTACTACTACACGCTGGTGGCGCTGCCCCTGATCGTCAGCTACGACTCCACCGATCTGCCCACGCCGCTCGACGATCCGCGCCACGGATTTCGCGGTTCTTTCAGCCTGACGCCGACAGTCGCGATCGGTCATCCCGATTCGACTTTCATCATCGAACAACTTCAAGTCGCCGGATACTTCGATTTGAACTCCGTGTTCGGCACCGACCCCGGACGCAGCGTGGTCGCCGCCCGGGCGCTCGCGGGCGTCGCCAAGGGGGCCGGAGAGTTCAGCCTGCCGCCCGACCAGCGATTCTACGGCGGCGGCAGCGCGACCATCCGGGGGTATCGGTACCAATCGGTCGGACCGGTGTTCCCCGGTACCGAAGATCCGATCGGCGGTACCGAGATCGAGGCCGCCGGCGCGGAATTCCGGCAACGCCTCGGCGGAAATTTCGGTGCCGCCGCCTTCGTCGACGGCGGCCAGGTGACCGCCAGCGCGAGCGATGCGCCGCATACCTTTCGCATCAGCGTGCCGAATACCTTTCGCATCGGGGTGGGTCTGGGACTGCGGTACTACACGCCGATCGGTCCCGTCCGGCTCGATATTGCCGTGCCCACCAAGCGCCGCAGCACCGACGACTCATTCGAGATCTACATCGGACTGGGCCAGGCCTATTGATGCGCCGACCATTCAAAATCGCCGGTGTTGCGCTCTGCGGGCTGCTGCTGCTCATCGTGGCTGCAGGCGGCGCTCTCATTATCACCGGCAACACCGGCCCGGGCCGCGCCCTGATGGAGCGAATGACGTCCCGCCTCACCGGCGGTCACGTCCAGTTGACCGGATTGGGCGGATCCTTTCCGGCGCAATTGACTCTGGAGAAACTGCAACTCAGCGACGATCGCGGAGTCTGGCTGACCGCCGAGAAAGTGTCGCTGCGGTGGACTCCCACGGCATTGCTGCACCGCCTGCAAATCGACAGCGTGCGGGCGGCGACTGTCTTCATGGAGCGCCTGCCGGAGAGCTCTTCCGGCGCAAAGAACGCCGGTTTGCCTTCGATACCCCGCATCGATGCCGCGAGCGTATCGATCGATGAGCTGAAACTCGGGCCGCAAATGGGCATCATTCCGGCGCCGCTGGTGGTGCGCGGTGCGGCTCACCTGCGCTCGCTCACCGACATGTTCATCGATGCCGAAGCGCATGGCGTCGGCGGCTCCGGAGACTACGCCCTGCATCTCCATTTCGATCCGCAACGCATGGATGCGATGCTGAAGCTGAATGAGCCCGCCGGGGGGCCGCTCGAGAACCTGCTGCAGCTTCCGGGGTTGGGAGCGCTGGCCGCGACGCTGAATTTGAGCGGACCTCGCCTGGCCGAGCGTCTGGATTTGTCGGTCGATGCCGGTGCCTTGCATGGCGGTGCGCACGGCAATGTCAATGTGGACGAGCAGTCCGCGGATCTGGAATTCGCGTTCCGATCGGCGGCGATGAGCCCTCGGCCCGAGTTGACATGGAACGGTGCCGTCTTGAATGGCCGCTGGCATGGCAGCCTGGGCGCGCCCGATGCCGACGGACATTTCGACGTCGATCAATTGCAGCTACCGGGCGGCACGCAGTTATCGACCTTGAGCGCCGATGTGACCGCGCGCCCTTCGACGGTGGCCCTGAAGGCGGTGGTCGGCGGACTGCGGTTACCCGTGCAGCAGGCCTTGATGCTGAAGGACTCGCCGCTGACGCTGGATGCGGTCATTCATTTGAACGAACCCGGGCGGCCCGTCGACATCAGCGCAGCGCATCGTCTGTTCACCCTTCAAGCGCGCGCCGAGACGCTCGCAGCACTCAAAACCGGCCGGCGAGACCTGAGTGCGGAGCTGCGCTTGCCGGACTTGGGACCATGGGCGGCGCTCGCCGGCATGAAGGTTCGCGGCACGGCCCTCCTCAAGGCGAAACTTGAGAGCGGCGATGCAGGCGTCCACGGCGTGCTGGATGCGAGCGCGGCCCTCGCCGGCGCGCCTGAAAGTTGGTCCGCGGCCGTGGGCCTCCGCCCCACGCTGCAACTGTCCGGCGCGCTGGCCGATTCCGCCATCACCATCGAGAGCATGAAATTCTCGGGCCGGGCGGTTTCATTGACCGCCAGCGGCGGCGCCTTGCGCCCCGCAAGCGCCGGCGGCAATCAAGGCGCCTGGATCTTGACCCTGCCTTGGAATCTCAGCATTACCGACCTCTCGGCGCTGTCGCACACGCTTGCGGGAACCCTGAAGGCGAGCGGCGTGTTGCAGGGACCCTCGTCGGGCATGGTGGGCACGGCCCAGTTGACCGCCGCGGTCTCGATTGGGGGTGCGCCGACGGGTCTTTTGAGCGCGACCGCAAGGCTGCGCGGCCTGCCCTCCGCACCGGCCGGCACCCTCCTGGCGCACGGTGCATTGGACGAGGCGCCGCTCGACGTCGATGTCGAGCTCACGCGAAGCCCGGCGGGGGTGACGAGAGCGGTGATTCGTCGGGCGGAGTGGAAAAGCGCCCACGTGGACGGCGACTTCACCGTAGGCTCGGGCATCGCACAAACGCGCGGACGGCTGCGCGTGGACATGGAGCGGCTGCAAGATCTGCGGCACCTGCTGGGCAGCGACATTGCCGGGAGCCTCGCAGGTACCGTCGAGCTCAAGCCGGAGGGCGGGCGCACCCGCGGACACCTCAAGTTCGAGGCTCGGGATTTGAAGGTTGGACCATTCGCGGGCAGTGCCGAGGCGACGGGGGACGGGTTTACGGACGCATTGGCGCTCAAAGTGGGCATGCGGATTCCCGACTTGAGCGGCACCCCGGCGAGCTTATCGGCTGCCGGGACACTCGACCTGGACTCACCCGCGGTTATCGTGTCACGCGCCGTGTTGAGCTATCGAAAACAGGACGTGCGGCTGTTGTCGCCCGCGCGAATTACCTTTGCCGACGGCGTGGCGGTGGATGCGCTGAAGCTCGGAGCACAGCAAGCGCGCCTGACGCTCAATGGAAGGATTTCTCCCGCCCTCGATTTGCAAGCGACGCTCCGGCAGGTGGACCCCCCGCTCATCAACGCGTTCTTCCCCGAAGTGTTGGCCGCGGGCACGATCGAGGCGAGCGCCCGGCTGCAAGGCACCGTCGCGGCGCCTACCGGACAAGTGCGGGTAACTGCGGTGGGTATGCGCATGGCAAACGAGGCGGCGCTCGGTCTGCCGGCGGCCGACCTCGAGGCCACCGCGGAGTTGATGGGGGACACCGCGGACATCGACGCGCGGCTCAGTGCCGGCTCCGCCTCGCAGGTCAACGTCGAGGGTAGGGCGGCTCTGACCATCGACGGCGCCCAAGATTTGAAGATCAAGGGCAATCTCGACGTGGGGCTGCTCAATCCTCTGCTCGAGAGCAGCGGCCAGCATACCAGCGGCAAGTTCAAGGTCGATGCAACGGTCGCGGGCAGCATGGCGGTGCCGCAGATCGTCGGCACCATGAGCCTCGCGAACGGGACCTTCTCCGACTACGGCCGCGGCGTCAGTGTGAGCGACATCACCGCCGAGATCGTCGGCGCCGAGGGACAGCTTCGCATCAAAAGCTTCACGGCGTCCGCCGCGCCGGGGAGTCTGTCGATGAAGGGCACGGTTGGGGTGTTGCAACCCGGGCTGCCCGTGGATCTCGAGGTCACGGCCAAGAATGCGCAGCCCATCGCCAGCAAAATGGTCACGTCGAATTTCAATGCGGATGTGCACATCACGGGCACCGCGCGCGATCGGCTCGATATTGCGGGAAGCGTGAACCTGAATCGTACGGTGATCGGAATCGTGGGCGCCCTGCCCCCGAATGTCGCGGTGCTCGACGTTCGCAGGCATGGTCGAGCGCCCCCCGCGCCGCAGCCTAAACGGCTGGTGATCGGGTTGGATGTGACCTTGGAGGCGCCCCGGGAAATCTTGGTGCAAGGGCGCGGCCTCGACGCCGAGTTGGGCGGGGAACTGCACATCACGGGAACGACGGACGCGCCGCAGGTCAGCGGCGGATTCGACCTGGAGCGCGGCTACTTCTCGCTGGCCAGCAGCCGGCTCAATTTCACCGCGGGCCGTGTCAGCTTCGACGGCGCAGGCCTGCACAACACAATCGATCCCACATTGGATTTCACCGCGAATACCACGGCGGCGGATACTATCGTCTCCCTGCGCATCACCGGCCACGCGGACGCACCGCAATTCGAGTTCACGAGCACCCCGGTGCCGCTGCCGCCGGACGAAATCATGGCCCGGCTGCTGTTCGGTGTGAACGCCGCTCAGTTGTCGGCCCTGCAGTTGGCGCAAATCGGCGCGGCGCTCGCTTCATTGAGCGGAGTGGGCGGCGATGGAGGCTTGAATCCTCTGGTCAAATTGCAGAAGAGCTTGGGGTTGGATCGGCTGACCGTGGGCGCCGCCACCGGCACATCCGCCAACGGAACGGCGAACAGCGGCGCGAGCATCGAGGCCGGGCGCTACATTTCCCGCCGCATCTATATCGCAGCCAGGCAGAACACGACCGGCGGCAGTCAACTCGAAACCGATGTGGAACTGACCAAGCATCTGAAGCTGCAGACGCGGCTGGGCAACGGCATCGCCTCCGCGCAGGGAACCACGCCGGAGAACGATCCGGGCAGCAGCGTGGGACTGTCTTATCAGTTCGAATACTAAGTGAGGTGAACGATGACATTTTCCAGAGAGCCGCGAATTCACTGCGTACCGATCATGGCGCTGCGGCCGACTCAGATCACCGTCGGAATGCGCGAAGTGAAGGCCAAGCGCAAGAGCTGGCGTGAGCACCCCGATCGGAAGAAGGCGGATTTCCTCGGCAACCACCTGATTCCCGTCATCTGGGGTCCGAAGGACGAATACTACGTCATCGATCACCACCATCTGACCTTGGCGCTGCACCAGGAAGGCGTCAAGGAGATTGCGACCACGGTGGTCGCCGATCTGCGGCGGCTGCCGCGCGAGGCCTTCTGGGTCTTTCTGGACAACCGCGGCTGGCTGCACCCCTTCGATGAACATGGACGCCGGCGCAGTTACGACGACTTGCCGAAGCGAATACCGGCGCTGGTGGACGATCCTTATCGCAGTCTCGCCGGCGAATTGCGCAACAGCGGCGGCTGCTCGAAGGAGACGACGCCCTTCAGCGAATTCCTGTGGGCGGACTATTTGCGTCGCCGGCTGAAGCGCAAGCTGCTCGACGAAGATTTTTCGGCCGCGTTGCTGCGGGCGCTGAAGCTCGCCAAGAGCGACGATGCGGATTTCCTGCCCGGCTGGTGCGGACCCATCGCCTAGTGCAGCAAGCCGAACACGGCGACGCCGGCGGTGGTGCCGACGAATACCTTGCCGTCGGCCACCGTGGGCGTGATGAACTTGTTGCCGGTGCCGAAATGATCGCGATTGCCGGCAGCCTGGTTGCTGTTGTACAGCTCGGTGGCGAGATTCGCAGCGTCATAGGCGTGCAGCACCGCCGGATCGGAATTCTCGTGCGCCCAGACGATGGCGTTCGCGGTGCCATTGGCGGACACGCTGGGCGCGGTGCCGGGATAGGGAAACTGCGTCGCAGTCTGCGACCCCGCAGGGCTCACGAGCTTGGCGCTCGATATCGCGAACGCTTTCAGCGTCCCCCCGGAATCGGCGTAGTACACGGTCCCGTTGAAATAGGCGGGCGTCGACCAGATACCTCCGGGCAGCGCCCCGCTCACCTGCTGCCAGATTTGAGTGTTGCCGGAAGGATTGAACTTGCCCATCGAGTCGCGATTGACCAAGTAAATATTGCCGTCCTTGCCCGCGCCGATCACCAGGTGCCTGACGGTGTTGGTCGAGTCCGTCAGATCCGGCAGCAGCATCTCTCCGCCCGAGCCTAGATCACTGTCGGCGGCCGACTCGGCTACTTCGTTGAACAGGGTGAAGTAGTCGGCGACCGCCAGTGAAGAACCGGCGGTCGATATTTTGAGAAAGGAGTTGCCGTAGTCTTGGGCGTCGGGAAAGCCATTGGCATCGAGGGTGGTATCAAATACGCCGTTCGCCGTCAGCAGGTAAATATTACCCGCCGCATCGACGGCCGGTCCGCCGCCGCTCATCCAGATGGCCGGTCCCGTGCCGCCGCTGTTCGGCGCGACGTTGAGTAGGGTGGTGCGGGACAGCGTGCTCTCGGAATAGGCGATGATCCAGCCGTAGTAGGGCGCTATGTCGCAGTGTGACGTCCAACTCGTGTAGAGAATTCCGTTCAGCAGCAGCAACGCCGCCCGCTCTTCGTACTGGCCGGCACTGAACGTGGTGGTACCTCCGCCGGCGGACGGGTAGGTCGCGGCGATCTCGACGGGACCGTTCAGCATCTCGGCGCCGGTGGTGAGATCGAGGGCATGCAGCCGCTGGTGGTAGTTCGACGAGGCATCCTTCGACATGGCGACGACGAAGAGCATGCCGTGGGCGCCTGCGGCTCGATCGATGACCGGGGTCGAGGTGATGCCGATCTGCGGGATCACTTGATTGCATCCGCGCGCATCGCTCAGGGTCTCTCCCGTGCCCAGCAGCGACACCTGCCACAGCACGGAACCGGCATCGCTGTCGAAGGCGTACACCGAATCATTTTCGGTCGCCGCGAACAGCGTATTGTGCGCCGATCCCGCGATGGAGAGCTGCGATACATACAGCGGCTGGGCGTCGACTTTTCCGTCCACCGGCAAGTTGCGCAGCAAGCCGAAGCTCGACGAATTGACGTTCGCCGGAGTCAATGTCGACTCGGAAAGATTCTGACCGCTGCGGCTCAGGTCGTTCTTGTAGGTGAGCACGTTGGTGCCCACGGACGGGGGCGTGGAAGATGGGGGTGGAGGCGGCGGCGAAGCCGGGGTCACGGCCGCCGGGCTGCCGTGGCCGCCTCCGCATGCAGCAAGCAACAAGGACGCGGCTAGACCGAGCAGCGGGCGAAATTTCGGGTTCATGATCCAGTCCCCTTTGCTGTGGGGGAAACTAGACCAGTGGCGAGATCGGAGCAACGTGTGGTCGTTCGGATACAGCGAAGGTTTACATATCGCCGAAACGCGCCTGCAGCCATACCAGCGCCGCGATGGCGGCCGTCTCGGTGCGCAATACGCGAGGTCCGAGCCCCCCTTGGGAATATCCGGACACTCGAAACGCCTCCAGCTCGTCCGATGTGAATCCGCCTTCGGGGCCGATGGCAATGTGCGCATCGGCGACCGAGACCTTCGCCCACCCGCCATTCCCTGCCGCCGCGGGCGGACCTCGATCGGCGGCGTGCGGCGGCGGCGCCGACTCCGGTTCGAACACCAGCCGAGGTCCCGCGCCCGGCAGCGACTTTCCGAGGTAATTGAGCAATGCTTGCGCCGTTTCGACGACGGGCAGACGATTGCGGCCGCATTGCTCGCACGCGCTCACCGTCACGGCCCGCCAATGATTCGCCTTGGACTGCGCCTGCGCTGCATCGAGCCTTACCACGCTGCGCTGGCTCAATACCGGCACGATGCGCGCAACGCCGAGCTCGGTCGCCTTTTGCACGATGAAATCCATCCGATCGCCGCGCGGCACGCATTGTACGAGGGTGACGGCGAGCGGCGATTCCCGGTCGACGGTGCGCGCTTCGCCGACGAACGCCGCCACGCGCGAACCGCGTACTTCCTCGATCGATCCGCTGAATTCGCGGCCGTCGCCGTTGAACAGGATCACCTCGTCGCCGCTGCGCGCCCGCAGCACCTTCGCCAGATGGGACCCGGTCTCGCGGGGAAGTTCGACGGAGCTCCCCGGGGTCAAGGCGGTCTCGACAAATACCCGCGTCAGGCGCATGTCGCGAACTCGGCGCGGTTTTCGAGGATGGCGTTCATCTGACGGGAATTGTCGCATATGCTTGGCGCCTGTCTGGCATCAAGAGGGAGGCGCAATGTGGGTCGATCTCGAGACGGGGCTGCTGCGAGGCGTGCGACAAGTTGCTTCGCCCAACTGCGATGCGCGGCCGCAGGGAGTGCAAGCGGATCTGATCGTCGTGCACGGCATTAGTCTGCCGCCCGGGGAATTCGGCGGCCCCTGGATCGAGCGGCTGTTCACCAATTCCCTGCCGGCCGAAGTGCACCCGTTCTTCACCGAAGTGGTTGCGCTGCGTGTGTCGTCGCACCTGGTGGTCATGCGCGACGGCTTCGTGACGCAATACGTCAAGTTCGACGATCGCGCCTGGCATGCGGGGGAGTCCATGTATCAAGGCCGCGACGCCTGCAACGACTTCTCGGTGGGGGTGGAGCTCGAGGGAACCGACAGTCTGCCCTACGAGGCCGCGCAATACGACGCGCTGGCGGAGGTGGTGGCCGCACTGTGCCTGGCCTATCCACGGCTCTCCGTGGACCGCCTGGTCGGCCACAGCGACATCGCTCCCGGGCGCAAAACCGACCCGGGACCTGCATTCGACTGGCCGCGCGCCCGGCGCCTGATCGCTGCCGCGTCCGCTGCGTCCCCCTGCGGCAAAACCTGAATAGGCCCCTCGGCCGCCCCCGCAGCGCCCTTCAGGCGTGAACTCGATCACGCTTTCAATCGGCCTAAATACAGGCCTAAACCAGCAGGTTTTCCCGCCAAAGCCGACACTTGGGTGAGATGCAATCTACCCTTAAGGTTCGGGAGGCCCATTGATTCGCTGGTTTGCGGAGCTTCCCATCGAGCGCAAGTTGCGCATGGTCATCGTGGTGCCCGCGATGGTCGTCTTTGCCGTGGCGATGATCGTACACGTCGGGATGAATCTGCTGCACATCCGCGACGACCTGCAGTGGAGCGCTGCCCGCGTGGCTCGGATCACCGGTGCGGGCACCATTGAGGCGCTGCGGCTCGGGGACGACAAGGCGGCGCTCAAGTCGCTGGACGCCCTGCGCGACGAATGGCTGGCAAGCGATGCCGAGGTACTGGGGCCGGAAGGCCAAAAGCTCGCGAGCTTCAGCCGTGCCGACAACCAAGGGCGCCTGGAACCCGCGGCCGTGCCGGCGTCGCGGGCAATCCCGGCAGGGACGGCCAGCGTGGACCCGCAGCATCCGCGGCTGTACTTGCAAGGCGGAAAGCTTTACATCGTCGCGGCCGTCGAGCGCAATCGCCAGATCGAGGGATTCATCCGCATTCTCGTGCCGCTCGAAGTGTTGTATCGGGATTGGCGCAGCTATCTCTTCTTCACGCTGGCGGCAATCGCTGCCGCCGTGCTGGCCGCGTATTGGCTCGCAGCGCGTCTGCAACAGCAAATCTCGGGACCCATCGTCAATTTGGCGCACACCATGCAGCGTGTGTCCGTCGAAGAAGACTACAGTCTGCGGGTCGAGGGCAGCTCTCACGACGAAGTCGGCTCGCTGATCGAGGGCTTCAACCAAATGCTGGGGCAGATCCGGCATCGCGACTCGCGGCTGGAGAAGTACCGCCAGTTCCTCGAGCAGCAAGTCGAGGAGCGCACCATCAATTTGGGCAATGCCAACCTGGACCTGAAACTGGCCATCGGCGAGGCGACTCGCGCCAAGGAGGCGGCGGAGCGGGCCAGCAGCGCCAAGAGCGAGTTTCTCGCACGGATGAGCCACGAGATCCGTACGCCGATGAACGGCGTCATGGGCATGTCGGAGCTGCTGCAGGCGACCGAGCTCACGCCGCGGCAGCGGCATCTCTCGGAAACCATCTCGCACTCCGCCGAAGCATTGCTGCAAATCATCAACGACATCCTGGATTTCTCCAAGGTCGAGGCGGGCAAGCTCGAGCTCGAGCGCGTCGAATTCGCCCTGCGAGAAGCCGTGGAAGAAACCATCGAGATTTTTGCGGCCCGAGCCCACGCGAAGGGGCTGGAATTGGCCTGCGCCATCGATCTCGACGTGCCCGGCACGGTACGCGGCGACCCCATGCGCCTGCGGCAGGTGCTGACCAACTTCGTGGGCAACGCCATCAAGTTCACGGATTCCGGAGAGGTCGTGGTTCGGGTTCGAGCCCTCGATGACAAGGGATTGCTGCGCTTCGAGGTCATCGATACCGGCATCGGCATCTAAGAGGAGGCGCAGGCGCACATATTCAATGCTTTCAGCCAGGCAGACGCGATCACGACGCGCAAATACGGCGGCACCGGGCTGGGGTTGGCCATTTGTCGGGAACTCGCCACGTTGATGGGCGGAGAGATCGGGGTTCGCAGCGCCGGCAGTCGCGGCTCTACGTTTTGGTTCGAGGTGCGTCTGGAACCGGCGCTCGATGCCGCTCCGACCCTGACGCGCCTGCCCCGGATGAATTTGGTCGGGCTGCACGCGCTCATCGTCGACGACAACACCAGCAGCCGGGAAATTCTGCAGCAGCACCTCAAGTCCTGGGGCGTCGAGGTTGTTGCCGCGGAAACCGGCGCCGCGGGCCTGGCCGCTCTGGGGGCCGCCGGAGCGCGTTTCGACTTCGGCTTGCTGGACGATCAAATGCCGGGCATGGGCGGAATCGAACTGGCGAGACTCGCCCGACAGGATGCCCGATGGTCGGACCTGCCGCTCATCCTGCAGAGTTCGCGCGACGACCGCGACGGGGGCTCCGAAGCGTCCAGGTTGTTTGCCGCCATCCTCACCAAACCGTTGCGGCGTGCACAACTCTTTTCCTGCGTTTCGCGGGTGATGACCCTGCGGCCGGGAACCGCCGCGGACGCACCGGTGTCGCGCCCTGCGCCGGCGGCTGCGGGACCTTCCGTGGGACCGAGGATACTGCTGGTGGAGGACAACGCGGTGAACCGGGAGGTCGCCGTCGGCATGCTCGAAAGC